>CAXBNH010000092.1:0-10308 GCA_963976905.1 uncultured Algibacter sp. | reverse complement strand
AAGAACCTTTTGGTCTTTGAATTAAAAACAGATTGCTAGAAAACTTTTCATAATCGAGAGCAAATTTTTGAAAAGAGCTTTGTTTTCCGTACCATAAAGCGGCTATTCTTCTTCAGGAAAAACAATATGTTGGTACGCTCCCAAATCGGGTATGCTTGTTCTGCTGATGCCTAAAATATCATTGGGCACTTGATTTGAAAAAGAGGTGTTCCCTTGATTGTTTCCGCCAGAGTCTGCGCCAATAATCATTTCGTTTAAATTAGGGTTTTTAAAATTTGGGTCTTGGTTGAAAATGTTGTTTTCGTAGTGTGCCGTGTTGTTCAAATCGTAATTGGCGCCTGTTAAATTGCCGTTGCTATTATCAAATCGAATCAAGCAATTGGTAAATTTAAAATTGAAATTGCCCGCATCATCTTCAACTTCATCTAATAAAATCTCAGGATTATTATTACCATAAATGATGCAGTTGTTGAAATTGGCTTGGGTTAAATCGGCCAAATTTACGGTTTCAGCATCTACTTCCTCAAAATTATTGAGCAACACGGACGGAAATTGTCTAAAGCCGTTTTTCCAGTAATTGGCGAATGTGCAATGTGTAAACTCATAGCTTCCACCTAAAGTGCCCGCAAAAGAAGAGAGCCCTACATTATTAATTACCACATTTTCTCCTGTAACTGAACTGTTTCTACCTAAAACACCAAAATTGCTGGCGTTGTATATCTGCGTATTTTTAATAGAAAGTTTAGTATTGCTGGCATCGCCATCACACAATACGCCAACGGTGGCATTTTTTATGGTGGCGTAATTGATGGTGTTGTTAATGCTGCCTTCCATAAGCCAAATGGTGCTCCATTGTCCAGGCACATCAGTAAAATCGGGTTCTAATCGGTCGCCTTCAAAAATCACCTCATTTTCAAGTAATTCTTGGTCTGTGCTTAAAGTGCCGTTTACTTGAAGCGAGGCGCCGGGCGTGACCATAAGTCCCGAATTATTATGAAAATGCAAACGAGCCCCCGCATCAATGGTTAAAGTTTCGCCATTGGGGACAACCGCAAAACCATAAATCACATACGGTTTTTCATTGGTAAAGGTCAGTTCGTTTGCTTGTAAAATTCTACCTTGAATGCCAGTATCCACTATTTCGCCACCCACGTTAAACTTTAGGGTCTCAATGATTTTGGTGGTATTATCCCTATTTGGATAAATAAAAATGGCATCTTGTATCAAGGAAACCAGTTCTACACTTTGCTCATTGCTGCCTACATCAAATTTAATGGCATCAGTGTAAAGAAATTGGTTTCGTGAACTGGGCAGGTTTTGAATATCAAAAGTGGTTTCAACAAAAATAAACAAGCTGTCTTTTGACAATATTTCAACGTTTTCAAATGTTTTTCCAGCCAGGCCATCAATATTTAATCGGTATCCTGAATTTTCGCCCAATCGTAATCTAACATTCGGAATTACAATGTCATTCTTACTTTTGTTGTAAACTTTTAATTTATAGGTGCTTGAGCCAATGTTTGTAAAAACGGTATCTAGGTATAGTGTGTCTTTTGAGAATTGTAAACTGCCATTGCTTCTGGTAAACTCAAAATCCTTTCGGCAAGAGTTCCAAAGCAATAAAAAACATAAACAAATAAAAATATATAGGGGACGTTGCATAACAATTAAATAAAGGCTAAAAATATAACTTTTGAAGGAATCCATTATTATAATCGCTCTTATTTGATTAAAATCATTCTTTTTTGGATTCGTTAATGATTTTTTGAAACCTCTTACTGTATTGTAGCAAAGAATCTAAAAGTATCAATTGGTTTTGTTTATGAAGCAGTTTGGAATCCAGATTTTGTGCATCGCAATAATTAAAAAATAGAGGTTTGAGCGTGTCGTTGACTTGTAAATGGTTTTGTAGCAATTTTTCGTTAAAAAATATATCATTGGAAAATAAAGAATCAAAAGTTGCAAAGCTTATCATTTTAACAGGTGTTTCTTTCTTTTCTTTATTTTTTTTGAAAAGAGAAAATAATTTTTGAATTAAAAAAAAATGATTGGCGCCTCCGAAACTGGCTTTTGGTTGATATTTATAAGGGTTTTTCTTCATATCCTCTGCGATTCCCATAGTCAGCGCTTGTGTATAATCTATGGGGTCAAACGTTTTTGTTTTGTTGCCATCATTCAAAAGCACTTCTCCCAATTCATTTACGCTTTTTTTCAGTTCAATCACTAATGTATAGTTATAATCGTTTTCAGAAACTTTTATAAATTTTTCCTCATGGAACAATGATTTGAATTGAAGCGAATCGTTGATGGATGCTTTAATGCTGAAATTACCATTTTCGTTACTAAATGTTTTAATATTTTGGGTAATGTTGATGATTTGAATGCCTTTGGCGGTAGATTCACTATCATAAATTTTTCCAATAATATTTTGTGAAACCATGGAAAAGGGCAGAAGAAAAAAGACAATTTTAATCTTAAACATTATTTTGGATGCGGTTGGTTATCTCAAATTAATGCATTCTATGTGATTGGATGTTGTTGATTAAGATATTTTAACAGTGGTTTTAACGAATTATTAGCTAAACAGATTTGTTATTTCTGTTGTTATTCTGGCAGGACGTTTAGTTTCAGAAGCCATTAAGCACCAAGTGGTTTCAGATTTCGCAATGCGCTTTTGGGTGTTCTTGTTGGTTATTTCAACAATACGTTTGGATTTTACGCCGCTAGATTTTTCAATGTATGTTTTAAGAATAATCACATCATTTAAAAGCGCTTCACTTTTATATTCAATGCAATGTTTTATCAGTACCCAAAAGTAAGCGGCATTGATTTCTGGCGTTACGTTTTGCTGCCAATGCGCTTTGGCAATGGCTTGAACCCATTCCACATAACGTATGTTGTTAACGTGGTTGAGTTCGTCTAAATCTTCTTTGGTTACCGTAATTTCAGTTTGATAGGTATGCATTGGCAGGTTTTTGTTTTGCAAAAATAGCCCTATTTTTTGGTCTTAAAGCATCCATTGAATGATATAATTCATATTGACGCAGCAAACCGAACATTGCTTTTTTTTGAAAAACGGAAAGTGATGCCACTGATAAGAAGGATTGTGTATTATAGATAAGTAGAATGGATTTACCCTTCTTTTGGACTAAAAAAGGCATGTTTTGTTAAAAAACGTATATTTTTGTTATAGATGCCTCTTGAATGAATTGGAGGTCTGCCTAAGTATATTAAAAGAAATAATTGATGAATTTTAAGAACCATTTAAAGTTTGATTTAGAATCCCTTTTTCTAAACTCAGAAACCTCCAAAAAATTATATCATGATTTTGCAGCAAAAATGCCGATTGTGGATTACCACAACCATCTTTCAGCTCAAAAAATAGCCGAAAACAAGCCTGTGGATAACATCACAGAGGCGTGGTTAAAAGAAGATCATTATAAATGGCGTGCTATGCGAGCCAATGGCATTGATGAAGCATTTATAACGGGAAATGCATCATCATTTGAAAAGTTTGAAAAATGGGCGGCAACCGCGCCTTATACCGTTGGAAATCCTTTATTCCATTGGAACCAAATGGAATTGAAGCGCTATTTTAATATTGATGAAGTGTTACAACCATCAACTGCCAAGATTATTTATGAAAAAGCCAACAGTATTTTAAAGCATAAAACGCCTGTACAATTATTGGAAGATATGCAGGTAAAAGTGGTTTGTACCACAGATGACCCAACAGATTCTTTGGAATACCATAAACAAATAGCAGACGGCGATTTCTATACGAAAGTGTTGCCCACATTTCGTTCGGATGGGTTGTTTTTAATTGATGATGCCAACTTTTCTTCGTATTTGAAAAAGTTGGAATTTTGTGTTGGGTATCCTATTAAATCTTTGCAAGATTATTTTAAAGCCATTGATAACAGAATTGATTTTTTCCAACAAATGGGTTGTAAATTGTCTGATTATGGTATTGGAAGCCCTTTGTTTGTTGATGATTATTCAGGAGATGAAGTTGCTTCAATTTTTGATAAATTTTTAAATTCGAAAATATTAAATGCAACTGAAATTGCAAAATTCAAATCGTGTTTACTGTTTTATTTGGCTAGAAAATACCATGAAAAAGGGTGGGCGCAGCAATATCATTTAGGCGCTATCAGGAATAATAATAATAGATTACAGCAAAAATTTGGTTCGGATGCTGGTTGTGATTCTATTGGCGATTTCCCTATGGCGCAACCGCTTTCCAAGTTTTTAAACCAATTGGATTTTGAAGGCAAATTGACAAAAACCATTACTTATAATTTGAATCCAGCCTATAATGAAGTGTTTGCTACTATGATGGGCAATTTCAATACCGAAGAAGTTCCCGGAAAAATGCAATGGGGTGCTGCTTGGTGGTTTTTAGACCAAAAAGAGGGTATTGAAAACAATTTGAAAATTTTGTCCACTCTTGGTTTGTTGAGCCGATCGTTGGGCATGTTAACCGATAGCAGAAGTTTTTTGTCTTTCCCAAGGCATGAATATTTTAGACGGATTTTGTGCGATATGCTGGGAAGTCAAATAGAAAAAGGCGAGTTGCCAAATGACACCGATTTCTTTGGAAAACTGGTAGAGAATGTTTGCTACAATAATACCGTAAACTATTTTGGGTTTGATTAAGAGTTATTACTCAATCTGATTTTAAAGTTTACATAAAAGAAAAGACCAAAGCAAATTCAATTGTTTTGGTCTTTTGTTTTTGTATCTAAAGCTATTATTTTCTAATAGATTTGATAATATCTAAAGCTGCTTTTACATCTTTCTCTAGCTTCGCATAATCTTTATTGGCAATAATCTCTTTAGAAATTAATTGAGACCCCATGCCAACACAAGTTACACCAGCGTTAAACCAACCTGTTAAATTTTCAACAGTAGGAGAAACGCCACCTGTTGGCATAACACTTGTCCACGGTTGCGGGCCTTTAATGCCTTTAACAAATTGCGGACCGTAAATATCACCAGGGAAAAGTTTAACGATTTCGCAACCTAATTCTTCAGCTCTTGCTATTTCAGTTAGCGTACCGCAACCAGGCGACCATAATATTTTTTTACGGTTACACGCAATAGCGATGTCTTCTCTTAATACAGGTGTAACTATAAAGTTAGCACCCAATGCCATGTACAAAGATGCCGCAGCAGCATCGGTTATAGAGCCAACCCCCATAATCATACCTGGTAATTCTTTATTGGCATATTTGGTCAATTCGCCAAAAACCTCGTGAGCGAAATCACCCCTTGCTGTAAACTCCATCAAGCGTGCACCACCATTGTAGCAAGCTTTTAATACATTTTTACTTAATTCTAAATTGTTGCTAAAAAATAAAGGAACCATGCCGGTTTCTTTCATAACTTGAGCAACTTCTAATCTTGAAAATTGTGCCATTCTTATAAATGTTTTTTGTTAAGTTGTGAATCTGTTTAACTGTCAAAATCGATTAAACGATTTAACAGCTATATTATCTTGCTACTCTACCAGAAGCATCGCCGCCCATAAGTTTGTTAACTTCATCTACAGTTACCAAGTTGGCATCGCCTTTAATGGTGTGTTTTAAACAGGAGGCTGCTACTGCAAAATCCAAGGCGTTTTGGTCGTTATCAGGATATGTTAATAATCCGTAGATTAAACCACCCATAAAAGAATCGCCACCACCAACACGGTCCACGATATCAGTAATTTGATATTGACGTGTTTGTAGCATTTGTTTGCCATCGTATAATACACCAGCCCAAGTATTGTGAGATGCGGAAATAGAACCTCTTAAAGTTGTGATTACTTTTTTAGCTCTTGGGAATTTTTTCATCATTTGTTGGCAAACAGATAAGAAAGCTTCTGCTTTTACATCGTGTCCATGTGTTTGAACCGCTGCACCTGCTGGTTTGATACCAAAGTGCATTTCTGCATCTTCTTCATTTCCTAAAATAACATCACAATATGAGGTCAATTCTGTCATGATCGCTTCACGATCGCCACCGTATTTCCATAGCTTGGCACGGTAATTCAAATCTGTTGAAATAGTCACACCCAATCTGCTTGCTGCTTTAACGGCTTCTAAGCAAACATCGGCAGAACTTTGTGAAATAGCTGGTGTAATACCAGTCCAATGGAACCACTCTACGCCTTCAAAAACTTTTTCCCAGTTAATCATACCAGATTGGATGGTGGACATAGAAGAATAGGCTCTATCGTAAACGACTTTACTGCCTCTGGAAACCGCACCAGTTTCTAAGAAATAAATACCTAAACGCTCACCGCCCCAAACAATTTTATCAACGCCAACGCCTCTTTTACGCATTTCCATCATGGCACATTCGCCAATATCATTTTTTGGCAAACGGGTTACAAAATCTGTTGAAACTCCGTAATTGGCCAATGATACGGCCACGTTTGATTCGCCACCGCCATAAACGACGTCAAAGCTATTTGCTTGCGAAAATCTTAAAAATCCTTCGGGAGCTAATCTCAACATGATTTCTCCAAATGTTACTACTCTGCTCATTTTGTTTAATGGTTTTTATTTTAAATTAAATACTTAACTATGTTTTTGTTCAAACGATTGAACAAATGGTTTAAAAAAAAGAAATGTTAGTAAAAACACTTCGGTGATTCTAATTTATTTAAGCTTGAACATATTGGTTTTACTTGAAAAATACTAGCTATATTGTTTTTTTAATCAAGAAAAACGATTTAATTTTGTTCAAACGATTGAACAAATATATAATATTTTTGGGAACAACAAAAAAATCTACTATAAAAGATATTGCAAATGTGTTGGGTATCACGCCGTCGGCCGTATCAAAAGCATTGAGTAACCACCCAAGAATCAGCGAAAAAACAAAGGCAGATGTCATTCAAGTGGCTAAAAACTTAAATTACCAACCCAACCATTTGGCGAGTGCCTTGAGAAAAGGTAAAAGTAATTTGGTGGGTTTGATAATCCCGAAAGCGAACAGCCATTTTTTTTCTTCGGTATTGCAAAATATTGAAGAAATTCTGAATGAAAAGGGGTACAGCGTGATTATATCGCAATCTAATGAATCTTATAAAAAGGAATGTGAAAGTATAGATGCTTTGCTTTTTACGCAGGTAGATGGCATTATTGCTTCGTTGGCCAATGAAACCTTGAATTTTTCATATTATGAAAAGATTAAAGCCAAAGGTATTCCCTTGATTTTATTTGACCGTGGAGAAAATGATTTACAGGTGGATTATGTAGGTATTGATGATTACCAAAGTAGCCACATGATAGTGGACCATCTTGTGGAACAGGGCTGTAAAAGGATTGCACATATTGCAGGTTATAGGCATACCAGAATTTTTAAAAATAGGATTATTGGTTATGTGGATGCGCTTGAAAAACACCATTTACCTATTGAAAACGATTTGCTTTTAGAAGGAAGCTTGACTTTGGAAGATGGCAGGCAAAAAATGGAAGCTTTGCTAAAACTTCCCAACAGACCAGATGCGGTGTATGCTGCGAGTGATTTTGCCGCTTTGGGCGCTTTGCAAGTGTTGAAAGAAAACAAAATAAGAATGCCAGAAGATATAGCTCTTGTAGGTTTTGGCAATGAGCCGTTTACTTCTTTTGTGAGTCCGTCTATTTCCACTATCAATCAGTATAGTGAGGAGATAGGGCGGTTGGCTGCTGAAGCCTTTTTGTACCGAATCAAAAATCCTAAAAAGAAGGTGAGCTTAAATAAAATGATATTGAATGCCGAATTGATAGTGCGTGAATCTTCTAATAAAAACGGTTATTAAGTTATTTTGGCATTCCTCCTAAATAACCGAATAACTCAATAATAATTATTTTTTCTTACTGGAGTTTCTTATAATTAATTCAGAATCCAAAACAGTTGAAGACACTTTTACGTCAACTAATTTATTTTTAATTTGCTCCAACAATAAGTTAGATGCCATTTTGCCGATTTCAAAAGCTGGTTGATTGATGGTGGTCAATGAAGGTTCAATTACCGCAGAAATGGGGTCGTTATTAAAACCAGTCACGGCAATATCTTCAGGGATTTTAACGCCCTGACTCTTAAAATAGCGCATAGCGGCAATGGCAGCGGTATCATTTGCAGAAATTAAACCGTCAATTGTATTTAACTCCATTATTTTTTTTGCGGATGCAATACCGTCTTCTTCAGATAGATTGGATTCAAAAATATAATGATCCCGTATTTCAATATGGTGTTTCTTTAAGGCAGCCAAATAGCCGTTTTTACGTTGTCTGTACAATTCAATATTTTGAGAACCAGAAAAATGGGCAATATGTTTGCATCCCTGAAAAATAAGATGTTCGGTGGTCATAAAACTGGCATGAAAATTATCTATATTGATATTGGATGCGTTTTTTAAATCACATGGTCTGTCAAAAAAAATCATGGGATAACCTAAATTTTTATAAGCTTCTAAATGTTCGTAATGGGTGGTTTCCATCGAAATGGATATGATGACCCCATCAATACGATTGGATATTAAAGTGGACATGATTTTTTTCTCTCTATCAATAGTGTCCAAAGATTGACAGATAATAACGTTATATCCAGCTTCATAAGCGGTTTCTTCAATACCGGCAATAACCGTTGAAAAAAAATACCTTGAAATTCTTGGTAAAACTACAGCAATAGTATGGGTTTTGTTGGTGCGCAGGTTTGAAGCCAAGCTGTTTTTCTGGTAGCCCAATTCTTTAGCTTTTTCAATAATGATTTCTTTTGTTTTTTTTGAAACACGCGGACTGTCATTCAATGCTCTTGAAACCGTAGAGCTGTCTATACCTAAGGCTTTTGAAATATCATGGATGGTTGCTTTTTCTCTCTTCATTGATAAATAGGTAGCAGAATGAATTATATATAACTTGAACAAATATAACCAAAATATAAAATACAATCGATTGTATTTTGATTTTAATTTATTACTTTTGTGGAAATATTAAAATGATAATTGATTATGAGTACAAATTGCGAGGTAAGATATGCTGCTTCTCCAAGGGAAGTGAAAAGAATGGATACCACAGAACTTAGAAATGAGTTTTTGATAAAGGATTTAATGGTAAAGGATGGCGTAAACTGGGTGTATTCCCATTATGATAGGTTTATGGTAGCTGGTATTGTTCCCACAAATAAAACAGTTGTTTTGGAAACCGTCGATGCTTTGAAAGCTGAGTATTTTCTACAACGAAGAGAGTTGGGGATTATCAACGTAGGCCAAACAGGAACGGTTACCGTGGATGGTACTGATTATGTTTTAGAGCATAAAGAGGCCCTATATATTGGGCAAGGGAATAAAGAAGTGTCTTTTTCAAGTAAATCATCAAATAATCCAGCTTCGTTTTATTTGAATTCCACACCGGCGCATAAGTCATTTCCTATTAAAAAAATAGGCACCAATGATGTAGAAGTTATTGAACTTGGAACGCCAGAAACCGCCAATGCACGTACCTTAAGAAAATATATAGTCAACAGCGTTGTGGATGTTTGCCAATTGCAAATGGGAATGACCACCATAAAACCTGGAAGTTCATGGAATACCATGCCAGCTCACGTACACGACCGTAGAATGGAAGTGTATTTTTATTTTGAAGTACCGGAAGATCAAGCGGTGTGTCATTTTATGGGAGAAACTAATGAAACCCGACATATTTGGATGGCAAATAATCAAGCGGTAATCTCTCCACCTTGGTCAGTCCACTCAGGTTCAGGAACTAGCAATTATAGCTTTATTTGGGGCATGGCCGGCGAGAATTTGGATTATGGCGATATGGATGTGAGCAAAATAAACGAATTAAGATAAAAATATGTCAATCAATTTATTCGATTTAAAAGGGAAAACAGCCCTAATTACAGGAGGAACTCACGGATTAGGTCAAGCCATGGCCATTGGTTTAGGAAACGCAGGCGCTACATTGATAATAAATGGAGCATCTTCACAGGAAAAACTGGATAAAGCCGTTACTGAATATAAATCTTTGGGTATAAATGCACATGGATATCTTTTTGATGTAACCAATGAAGCTAAAGTTATAGAAAATATAGCCAAAATAGAATCTGAGGTTGGTAATATCGATATTCTGGTAAACAATGCGGGCATTATAAAAAGAACACCTTTAGAAGATATGGAAGTGGCCGATTTTGAGCAAGTCATTAAAGTAGATTTGATAAGTCCTTTTATTGTATCTAAACATGTTGTAAAAGGCATGATTTTGAGAAAAGAAGGGAAAATTATCAACATCTGTTCTATGATGACCGAGCTAGGTCGTAATACGGTTGGTG
>CAXBNH010000091.1:0-10308 GCA_963976905.1 uncultured Algibacter sp. | reverse complement strand
CCAGGGCATATTAAAGAAAATGCTTGGGATAGCACGACCGTATTTTCTGCCGCGGATCTTTTCCCTTCGTTGTGTAAATTAGCAGGAGCTCCGCTTCCTCAAAAACAAGAATTAGATGGTGAAGATGTAAGCTCTGCTTGGTTTGGAGAACCGTTTTCGCGCTCCAAAGACCTTTATTGGTATTATGTAAACGATCCTCAACCTGGTAAGGAAGAACATGTTTCCCCTTGGTTGGCCATCAGGTCTGGGGATTGGAAACTTTTGATGGAAACCGATTCAACTGGTCAGCAATTATATAACCTAGCGTCAGATCCGGGAGAACGCAATAATCTGGCGAAATCGCATACTGAGATTACAAAAAAGCTTTCAGGACGGCTATTGGAATGGTACAATAAAACACAACAGATGAACTTAAAGTAGTGGAAATTGAAAGGGGGTATATACATTATTGGAGCTTTTGAAAGATGTTAATCTTGAAAAATTATAAGAAATTTCAAAACTTTATTAAATTGATAAGTTAAAGAAGATTATTTGAAACTGTTATAAATTCATTTTAATCGAAAAGAATGTCCCGAGGCTCTGCCTCTGGTTTTTCACTGAAATTGTCATTCCTGTGAAAATGGGAATCTAAAATACAGGATCTTGGTTTTTTGACCTAAAGCGGAAAATGAAACTACGAAAGAACTCTACGGCTCTGTTTCTAGGATAGTAGGTTTCAAAAAATCTTTATTTCAAAGTAAACTATGATGCATTTTTAATATGATTTTATTAGTGCTACCTAAGTAGCACTTTTTAATTGGGATAGCTTCTATTTTTGATTGAAAAACAAAGGCAAATACCACAAAAAGCATGTGCCTTAAAATTTTTTACAACTATAGGGTCTCATTATTTGGTGGCCTTATAAAAAAGATTTTAACAAAAACTAAAACGGTATTTTATGTACATAGCCATCATCATCATTTTTGTTTTAGGATATTTAGCGATTGCTTTAGAGCATAATATCAAGATTAATAAAACTGCTTCGGCCTTACTTTTAGGCGTTTTATGTTGGACTTTTATGGTTTTTGGGAAAACAACTATTTTTCCAAATTTTACATCCATAAATGCATTGCAGTATATATCAGAATCTTTACTTGAAAAAATAGGGGAGATTTCAGAAATTCTTTTTATTAGGCGCCATGACTATTGTTGAGCTCATGGATGCGCATGAAGGTTTTAGTATTATTACCGATAGGATCAAGATCAAGAAAAAAAGCCATCTGCTTTGGGCGCTAACTTTAGTGACTTTTTTTCTGTCAGCTTTGTTGGATAACTTAACCACAGCCATAGTTATGGCAGCGGTTTTAAGAAAAATGATTAAAAACAGGAATGATTTATTGTTTTTTGCTTCCACGATGATTATTGCTGCTAATGCTGGTGAAGCTTGGTCGCCCATTGGTGATGTTACCACCATTATGCTTTGGATTGGTGGACAAATAACAACAACCAATATTATTACTCAAATATTTGTTCCTAGTTTGGTAGCGGCCATTGTTCCGTTGATTATTTTTAGTTTGAGAGCTAAAGGATATGTCGATTTGAATGATTTAAAGTCAAATTCAGTACATGCAGAAATGAATCCCATAAGTCGATTTGAGAAAAATTTGGTATTTTTTACGGGGATTTCAGTATTGCTTTTCGTGCCGATTTTTAAAACATGGACGCATTTACCACCATTTATGGGGGTATTGTTTGGATTGAGCATTATTTGGATCTTAACTGAAATCCTTCATAAAAAAAAGAATGAAGAACATCGTAAATCGCTTTCTATTACTAGTATTATACAGCGTATAGATACGCCAAGCATATTGTTCTTTTTAGGAATATTAATATCCGTAGCTGCATTAGAAACCACGGGACATTTAACCCAGCTCTCAAATGTTTTAGATGCTAATTTTAAAAGTATTTATATGGTAAATACCTTAATTGGTCTCTTGTCATCGGTTATAGATAATGTGCCAATGGTTGCAGCAGCCATGGGTATGTACTCTATGGAAACCTATCCTGTTGACCACTCGTTTTGGGAGCTATTGGCATATTGTGCAGGAACTGGTGGGAGTATTTTGATTATTGGCTCAGCTGCAGGAGTCGCTATTATGGGAATATTCAAGATAGATTTTGTTTGGTATCTCAAAAATATTTCCTTCGTCGCTTTTTTAGGTTATTTGCTTGGCATAATCACATTTATAGTTTTAAATTGAAAAAATGGTTTTTCATTTGCATTAGATATAAAGTACAATACGTTTATTCTACAAATTTAAAAAAAGGATTTGTTTTTTAAAGAGAACGAAGCCCTGAAAAACACCGGATTTCTTCAGTAATTAGTTTGTGTTTTCAAAAATTCCCTAAAAGACATGGAACATAAAAAGGGTGTTTCAAAAGGTTTATTGTGCATATCCTTTATCTGTAGCTCATAGAAGATTTTTTTTTTTAACTATAGCAAAGAATTAATTGAAACATAGTGTTAAAAAGTCAGAATTTAAAGCAAGGATTTTCTAACTTGCAAAAACAACGCATTTAAAAATAGAATGTGGAAATGAAGTATGGATACTGGTAAAATAGATTTTAAATTAAACAATTTGCAGTATACCCTATTAAAAGCTATAGACGTTGCAGGGGCTGCCATTGTTATTACAGATATGTTGCATCCAGAAAAACCTGTGGTGTATTGCAACGATGCTTTTGTGAAAATAACAGGGTATTCCAAAGAAGAAATTGTTGGTAGAAATTGTAAATTTTTGCAGAATGATGATACCGAACAAAAGGAAATAAAGATTTTAAAAACTGCCATAAAGAAAGGAAAAGATTGCAAAGTTATACTACGAAATTACAAAAAAGATGGCAACTTGTTTTATAATGAATTGTCTATCAACCCCATTTATGGTAACCACAAATAAATTACACATTATATTGGTGTTCAAAACGATGTAACGCAACGTATATTACAAGAGCTTAATTTGTCGGAATTAAGAGATACATTGCAAAAAGCACTGGAGGAAAAATTAGAATTCCGTAATGAAGAATTAGCGGCAACGGTTCAAAAGTTTGTGGAAACCAATTTAATGCTAGAACAGCAAGTAAAGGAAACAAAGATTGCAGAACGTGAAGCAAAAACCAATTTATACATTCTAGATGCCATTGTTGAGAACTTTCCCAATGGTGTGATTTTGGTTTTTAACGACAAGTTTCAAGTGGTATATACTGAAGGCGAAGAAATCCACACAAATATATTTAAGGAATTTGAGCTATATAAGGGCGTTTTTGTTGATGAAGTTGAAGGCTTGACTCCTAAAGCCAAAGAAGATTTAAAAGAACATATTCAAAAAACCCTTGATGGGGTTCATTTGAGTTATGAAATTAATTTTGCAGGTTTTGATTACAGTGTCAATACCATTCAATTGCCTGAAACGTACCATATGGAAAAGCAGGCCTTGATGGTGTATAGAAATATTACATTACAAAAAAAAATGCAAGCCAGCATCAAAGATTCCCTAGTGAAAGAGCGCCAGCTCAATGAACTCAAATCACGCTTTATAGCCACGGCATCACACGAGTTCAGGACACCATTGAGCGCTATTAATATGTGCGCCACATTAATAGAAACATATAATGCACCTGACAAAACCGAAAAACGATTGGATTATGCAAACCGCATAAAGAGCAATGTTAAAAACTTGGTGGTTATTTTGGAAGATTTTCTGTCCTTGAGTAAAATTGAAGAATGCAGCACCACTTCAAACCCCGTACATTTTGATATTATTAATTTTTCAAAAATCTGCATAGACGAATTAGCGGATACAAAAAAAGAAGGACAGACTTTCCTGTTGAATGAATCCATAACGCACAATAAAATATATCTGGATCCTAAGCTATTGCAACATGTATTGCAAAACTTGTTATCAAACGCCATTAAATATTCTGAAAAACACAAAAAAATCATATTGTCACTTTCAGAAGAAAACAACCATTTGCATATAGAGGTTACGGATCAAGGTATTGGCATTCCAGAAGATGAGCAACCCTTTTTGTTCCAGCGTTTTTTTAGAGCAGCTAACGTGACCAATATAGAAGGTACTGGGTTGGACCTTAACATTGTAAAGCAATACACCGAATTGATGGGGGCACCATTGGTTTTATAAGTGAAATACATGTAGGCACTACTTTTAAATTAACCTTTCCAATACTTGAGAAATGACACATATTCTACTTATTGAAGATAATAAGGACATTAGGGAAATGACTGCCGGTTTTTTGGAACTGAAACATTTTCAAGTAACTACTGCTATTGATGGTTTGGATGGCATTGCAAAAACACAGGAAGTAACTCCAGACCTTATTATCTGTGATGTTATGATGCCAAAAATGGATGGCTTTGACGTGTTTGAAGCCTTGCGCAATAACCTGAAAACGGCCACAATCCCTTTTATTTTTTTGACTGCAAAAAGTGAAATAGCCGATATTAGAAAAGGTATGAATCTTGGTGCGGACGATTATTTGACCAAACCTTTTGAAGCCGAAGAGCTTATTGATGCTATTGCATCGCGCTTAAAAATAAGTGAATTTTTAAAAAAAAGCTTTTCACAAAACATAGCCGGTGTGAATGCTTTTTTTAAAGAGGCTTCGCAAATGCCACAATTGCAAGACCTTTCAAGCAATAGGGAACTTATAGCTTATAAGCATAATGAGGATATCTATCAAAAAGACAAGCAGGCAAACCATATCTATTTTATAGCAAAAGGCCATGTGAAAACATATCAAGTAACCGAAACGGGTAAAGAGTTTGTGTGCGGCATGTTTGGTAAAGGCGATTTTATTGGGCAATTGTCATTGTTGGACAATTCTGGGACGTATATGGAAACAGCAACTGCTATGGAAAGCGAACAAGTTTGTCAAATTCCTAAAGAAGATTTTACTAAACTATTGTTCAATAATATAGAAGTGTCCAACAAATTTATTATGATGATGTCTAAAAACACCATAAAGATCCAGGAACAATTGGTGGATATGGCGTTTTCATCCGTTCGTAAAAGAGCCGCAAAAGCCTTGTTGCAATTGCTTGATAAAGGAATCATTTCTAAACAAAGCCACATAAGCATCAATGTACCAAGAGAAGATTTTGCAGGTATGATAGGGACTGCTACCGAAACGGCCATTAGAACCCTAACCGATTTTAAAGATGAAGGCATCATTAAAATTGAAGACTCAAGAACCATTCTATTATTGAACGAAAAAAAATTACGCGAAATTGCAAAATAATTTTGCTTCTTTTCATTAAGAAGTCATCTTTACTTTTTAAGTTTACAAAATTTCTTGATCCCAATAGCAATGAAAGCAAGAGAATTAAGGTCTTTCCAGTTTGTTATTGTTGCATCAAAACGATTTAAAAGAGAACGAAAACTATCCACCCAAGCATTAGTGCGTTCTGCTCAATATCGTTCTTTATATAATTTCTCATCAAAATAATGGTTTGAATCTTTATTGCGATTACGTTTGTTATGACAGATATTTGCTATTATCCCTTTGGCTTCACATTTGCCTCTCAATTTTTGACTGGCAAATCCTGCATCTGGGTTGATAAAAAGCCCATCCACATTAATTTCGGCTTGTTCTAATGTTGGTCTCAATTTTTTTTAAATCAAGGAGCCAAAACAGTAAAAGGATATACGTTTATGTTTCTTAAAATTCCAAATAGTATGATCATAAATAAAATGATGTAAGTGGTTTTTGAATTTTGTAACAAATTGTTGAATGTCTTGTTGAAAAAGGTCTGGGCTAATTTTACGAATACATCATACAAAAGAACTATTGCGAGCAATAAAATCAAAAAATTATGTTTTAATCCAGCCAGAATTTTTCCGTGCAAAAATTCATGGATGGCCCTTTGGCTACCGCAACCCGAACAATAATACCCTGTAAAAGCATAGACAGGGCATTTTGGGAAAAAACCTATTTCAGACGGATCAAAACGAAAATATAATAGCGAAATAAAAGCAACTGCTAACCCAATTAGTAAGCCAATGCCTATTTTTAATTTAATGTCCACTTGCTAAAGCTCCAAAAATTGTGACTCCAAAAATCAAAATATAAATAATGAACCCGAAAAGTGCTGCCCCAATAGAGATCAATCCCCAGGTTTTGGCGTTTTTTGAGGCTTTATTGGCTTCGTCATAATGTCCGTCTTCATATGCGCTATTTACTTTTGTGGCGTAAATAATGCTAACAATGCCCGTTGGCAAACAGCATAAAATAGTGCTGATAATGGCTAAAGCCAAATAGCTATTGGGGCGTGGAGGTTTCATTTCCATAAATATTAATTTGATTGGTTTTTTAAGGTTTTAAATATAATGAAAAATCTGCGAACATTAGCGTAATCAGTGGGAAACAAAGAGAAATAAACGAAAAAGGGATCTCACAGAATGTTTAGATTTACTCAAAAAAAAAGCAGTTTTTTAAGATCAAGAAAAACATTATTATTTCCGTATCACATTATTTTTCATGTACTTTGTGGCTCATAAACAGAAATCTTTAATAAATGAAAAATCTTAATTATTTACTCATAGTTTTAGGTGCCGCAGTTGCCATTTATTCCGAATCGAACGTAGAAGAAAGCGAATATTTTTTAATTGGAGGCATTGTAATTTTAATGATAGGCATTTATAGGATTTCAAAAAATATCCCCAGTAGAAATCAAGACAATGAAGAAGGGCTTTAACATAGGAGATTCCGTTTTGGTTTTGGATGAAGACCTATCAGGCATCATCACACAAATTGAAAACGATTTGATAAGTATTGAAACCGAAGATGGTTTTGAACTGCAATTTCAAGCCAAAGATTTGGTGAAACATAAACAAGACCATTTACGAAACCAAGTGTTTTTAAGCGCCAATATACAGGAGGTTCTTTCAGAAAAAGAACAAGCTGCTAAAAGAAAGCAAATTAAAACAAGGACGAAAGACCGCTATGAGCCCACCATGGAAGTGGATTTGCACATCCATCAATTGGTAAAATCATACAAAAACATGTCCAACCACGAAATGCTGACCTTGCAATTGGATACCGCCAGAAGGCAATTGGAATTTGCCATCAATAAGCGCATCCAAAAAATAGTGTTTATCCACGGTGTGGGCGAAGGCGTTTTAAAAGTAGAATTGGATTATCTGTTTGGACGCTACAATAACGTGAAATTTTACGATGCCAATTATCAAAAATATGGGTTAGGCGCTACCGAGGTCTATATTTATCAAAATGTGCCACCTAATTAAAATCAGGGGTTTCTGTTACCGTTTTTGATGGCGCATTTTGCAAAGCTCCAAAAAAGTAATTGTCTTGAGAAATGATACGGATACTAATATCAATATACACCGTTAGTTTGTAGGCTTGACTGTAAGTATGGGTTCTGTAAGCAGTTGCAGGAACAGCTATTTTTATATCCGGATTCAAATAATCTGCGCCCGCATCGCTATTGGTAATATCGTCTTTTGGGTTTTGGTTTTGGGTATCGTTTTCTTCATCACGTGTTAAAACGCCATCGCCATCATCATCGGTATCCAGATAATCTGGTGTGCCGTCGCCATCAGAATCTTGTGCATCTATAAGGTTTCCGTCGCCATTTGGATCTGGATTTTCGTCTTTGGTCAATACATTATCGCCATCATCATCCGCATCAATATAGTCAGGGATGCCATCACCATCGGTATCGTCATCTTTTAAATTTCCATTTCCGTTACGGTCTTCTAGAGCAGCGGGTACGCCATCATTATCATCTTCGGTTAAAACCGTTGTTATGGTAGCTTCACCATTTTTACTTTCGTAATCTTCAATAATTTGAACTTCAGAAGATGGTATATTGGTGCAAAACAATCCAGTTGTGGGTAGCGTTGTATTGCTATATGTTCTATAATTAAACGTATTTGAAGTAGATTTTGTAACCAGCGTATCATTGTCGCCGACTGTTAACAATTGTTCCAAAGTTAAGCCAGTAAAGCTAATGGACATGGATTCTGCGGGTTCTTTTTTTGTTTTATAAAAAACTAAATTGCCACAAGAACTGAAAGTGTCCTCAAAATTAAATTCAACCGTAATTATATCGCCATCATCACAAGAAAACGTGGTTAATAAACTTAAATAGATTAGGACATTGAAAAACTGACGCATGTGTTTGGGTTTTTTTTGACAAAAATAAAGGAATTGTTATTTATAACGTCCCATATCAATAATAATTTTATTTCAAGTATTTTTGTTGTTTGAAATGCTTGTCTGAAATGTGTCATATTGAGTGCAATCGAAATGTTTTGGTTTTATAGATTATGAAGTTTTAGACTGCACTCAAACTGATACTGTCAACTAATTTTTAAATAACTTCATATTTTAAATACGTTTGTATGACTCCAGTTTATTTTGATAATGCCGCTACCACTAAAATCCGAAAAGAAGTTATTGAAACTATGGTGGGAGTTATGGAAGAAAATTACGGAAATGCTTCATCTACACATAGTTTTGGAAGGTCATCTAAATCATTGATAGAATATTCAAGAAAAGCTATTGCTAAACATTTTAATGTCTCCGCAGGTGAAATTGTGTTTACCTCGGGTGGTACAGAAGCCGATAATTTGGTGCTGAAAAGTGCTGTTAGGGATTTAAAAGTAACCCATATTATAACCTCTAAAATTGAACACCATGCGGTTTTGCATACCGTAAACCAATTGGAAAAGGAATATAATGTTTTGGTAAGTTATGTGGATTTGGATGAAAACGGACAAATAGATTATGGACATTTAGAACGTTTATTACAAACAGATAAGAAAACTTTAGTGAGTTTGATGCACATCAATAATGAAATTGGAAATCTTTTGGATTTAAAGCGCGTGGCTGTTTTATGCAAAGATAGTGATGCGTTATTCCATAGTGATACCGTACAATCTGTGGGACATTATAAATTGGATTTGAATGCTATTCCTGTGGATTTTTTGGCAGCGAGTGCCCATAAATTTCACGGGCCAAAAGGCGTTGGCTTTGTGTTTATCCGGAAAGGTTCTGGGTTAAAAGCGTCTATTTTTGGAGGCGAACAGGAGCGGGGTTTCCGGGCTGGCACCGAAAGTATCCATAACATTGTGGGATTAGAAAAAGCCTTGCAATATGCCTATAATCATTTGGAAGAAGAAACCGATTATATAAAGACATTAAAACAGTATTTTATTGAAAGACTAAACATTGAAATCCCAAAGGTTTCGTTTAATGGACTTTCAGAAAACATAACCAATAGTGCGTACAACTTAGTCAATATCTGCTTGCCAGTAGCTCCAGAAAAATCGGCGATGTTGCTGTTTCAATTGGATTTAAAGAATATAGCCTGTTCTAAAGGAAGTGCTTGCCAAAGCGGAAGTGCCCAAATATCGCATGTTTTGGCAGAGATTTTAAGTGATGATGCCATGCAAAAGCCATCTATTCGGTTTTCATTTAGTATTTATAATACGAAAGAAGAAGTTGATTATGTGGTGGGGGTTTTAAAAGATTTGGTTTCGGCTTAAAACTTCATTGTCGTCCGCACATTAAAAACGCGTGGCGTTAAATAATTGGGAATTGCGTATTGGCGTTTTGTGTAAACATCGCGCACCCAAGTATTGGTAATGGAGTTTTGCACATCGAACATATTGAATATTTCCACCCCAAAAGATAGCGCTTTGAACGGTTTTTTCCAGCCGCTATCAAACTGTTTATTTTCATCTACAATCACAAACTGAAAACCTACATCGGCACGTTTGTAATCGGGTAACCTGTTTTGGTAAATGTATGGATTTGCATAACTTGGCGAGCCTCCGGGCAATCCTGTATTATATACCAAATTCAAATACATTTTCATACTTGGGATATTGGGCACGTAATCTTGAAACAATGCGGCAAATTTTAAACGTTGATCCGTAGGTCTGGAAATGTAGCCTCGATTATCTGTATTTTCTTCGGTTTTTAAATAGCTAAAACTAAACCATGATTCCGTACCAGGAACAAACTCGCCATTTAAGCGCATATCCAATCCGTAGGCATAGGCTTTGGCGTTGTTGCTAGCTCGATAGCGAATGCGAACGTTTTTTAAAGTATAAGGATTGACATCCGACAGATTTTTGTAATATGCTTCCGTGGTCAATTTAAAAGGGCGTTCCCACATTTTAAAACTATAGTCGTTTCCGGCGACTAAATGAATCGATTTTTGAGCTTTCACATTGGGTTGAATGGTCCCCGAAGCATCCCGTAATTCCCTGTAAAATGGCGGTT
>CAXBNH010000090.1:0-10404 GCA_963976905.1 uncultured Algibacter sp. | reverse complement strand
TAAAAACAATAACTTTATAGAAGTTTTAGAAAATTGAGCAGTTCTAACTTGGGGAAGCTTACACTTGTATATGGCTCGTAGCGTGCAAATAAGCCGAAACTTCGATTAAGCAACTGCCCAGCTATGAGCTATATACTTTGTTACCTGTTGTTTTTTATCAGAAATTCTGCTGATTTAATTAAATTCAAAGTTATTGATTTCGCATCTTTATAGTCGTTTAAAATCGAGTCAATTACTGTCAACATAGTATTTTGAGCATCTTTTAAATTATTATTCAAAAATGGTATTTTGGCAAAACGTGTTCTCATAAATAATACTCCTTCAAGAGTTTTGTCTAATGCACTTGGAATTCCTTCTACACTTTTAATAGAATCTTTTGCAAATTTTTCATTTTTAGACAGTAAATAGTGAATCATTATTCCTTGCTCAAAAGCAAACATTCCTTCTGCAAAAGTCTCTGCAAAAATTTGATTTTCATTTTCTAATCTTTTGGCAAAAATATTTATTTGTTTAGCAAAAGTATTTATTGACGCTTTAACTTGTGGTGATTTATATGATTGTCCAATTTCATTATAATGACTGAATTTGGTATTAGATTCGTTTGTTTTTTCGGTGAGTTCAGTTAGTAATTCAGCAGTTTTAATAGTTGAATCTTTTGAATCGCGAATACATTCAGATTTTTCTGCAATATCATAAATGGTTTCTTCGTCAACATTTTCTCCGTTGAAAATTTTAATAGATTGATATTCAATATTGAGTTTCGTTAATAATTTTGTTATTAAAGGTTTTGCTGTTTTATTAAGTTTGTTTCTCAATGGAATTTCAATTTTCCATTGTTTTTTAGTCGGCTTAATATTCCTATCTGTAATTTCAATCCAATAAGTTTTATCAATTTCAGGAATATGAGCGATTAATAGAATTGGTATGTCAAAATTTAACCAATAATTATAATGAATGTTTGAAATCTAATAAGTTAGTTTTTCGTTAGAGACAGAAAAATTTCCTTTTCCAGACTTAATTTGTAATGCAATAAACTTTCCAGTTGGGTTTCCGTTTTCAGATTGCTCAATTAGCGCATCAATTCCAACATCTACAATCGGTTGTTCTCTAAAAATCCAATCAAATTCTCGGATGAAAATACTTTCAGTTGCATTAACTCCAATTCTTTCCGTTGAATTATATCTCATAGGTTGGTTTAAATAACAGGTAACTCGTTATATAATAACCTTTATTACCGATATTCTGTAACTAAGTCAGGATATGTCAACTTTTTTGTTACTGTTATCCTGTAAATATAATTAATTTTTCTTACAGACCATAAATGCTAACAGTGGGGGTAGATTATTTTTTTCTATGGAACTGAAACAAGCTAGGTTTTAAGAGACTTACTGATAATAAAAAAGCCTCAAAAAAATGGAGGCTTTTGAAATCTTTTGTTGCGCTAAATTACATGCTATAAAAAAACTGTTCATTAACAATCTTTCCATTTTTTACCTCAAAAACAGCTAGTTCTTCCATTTGTTGTCTGCCACGGTCTTTAAATGTGACGTCAAAAGTCATTTTACTGGTAAAATGATTGTCTGCCACTATGGGCTCGCTAATTTCGCCACCATGAAACTCCGTAACATTATCCAGCCATTGTTTGCTTTTGTTCCAAACGTTTTGTTTTCCAGAGGTCACTTGGTTTCCGGGAGTGCCTGGCATTTCTTTACTGGTTATATGTTCTGCGTATAATTGGTCAATGCATTCTAAGCTTTTGCCATCACGGCACATTTACGCCCATTGGTTTGCTACTTCTTGTGTGTTCATAAATCTTAGTTTTTAATATTGCCCTTTAAAGTTACTAAAAATAAGAATGTGAATAGGTCATTAAAATGTTATGGGGTTATTTTCCTTTGATTTCCCTATCATTCTACTATCTAATCAAGATAGAGTAATTAAAGTAAATGATTGTAAGGTGGATCCCTACCTTTACAGGAATGACAATAGGACTTATTGAAGTGCTTTTTTATAAACCTGTAAACACCGTTCCCGAGCAAATTTGTGCTCAACAATAGGGGCAGGGTAAGTGAGCTCTTGAAAATCTGGCACCCAAGTATGGATATATTTAAGGTTTTTATCAAATTTTTCGATTTGCGTTGTGGGGTTGAAAATCCTAAAATAGGGGGCTGCATCTACGCCGCATCCTGCTACCCATTGCCAATTGCCTATGTTGCTTGCCATCTCGTAATCGTGTAGTTTTTCGGCAAAATAAGCTTCGCCCCAACGCCAATCGATCAATAAATGTTTGCATAAAAAACTACCAACCAACATTCGCACCCGGTTGTGCATAAAGCCTGTTTGGTTCAATTGCCGCATGCCGGCATCCACCAAAGGGTAACCTGTTTTGCCTTCGCACCATGCCTTAAATTCGGTGTCATTGTTTCGCCAAACAATGTGGTCGTATTGTGGCTTAAAACTTTCGGTTTGTGTCTGCGGAAAATGCCAAAGTATCTGCATAAAAAACTCCCTCCAAATCAATTCTTGCCAAAAAACTTCATTAGTTTCTGCAATGGCTTTTTTTACCATATTACGGATGCTTACCGTTCCAAAACGTAAATGAGGCCCTAATTTTGATGTGCTGTCTTTTGCGGGAAAATTTCGGGTGGCTTCGTAGGTTTGGATTAATTTTTGGGTTACTGAATAAGGTGCTATGTGTTGTTCGGAGGTTTTAAAACCAATATCCGATATACTTAAATTTGGAAGTGATTTGTTCGTAATTAACTGGCTCAATTTGTCTTCAGAAGGAAACGTTTCAAAATTAAGTGTTCTAAAAGTTTCTTTCCACTTTTTCATATAGGGCGTGTAAACCAAATACGGTGTGCCATCGTTTTTTACAACATCTTCTTTTTCAAAAATCACTTGGTCTTTGTAGGTTTTGAAATCGATGTTGTCCTCCTCAAGAAATGCTTTTATTTCTGAGTCACGTGCTTTGGCATACGGTTCATAATCATGGTTTGTGTAAACGGTTTCAATGGTAAAATCGTTAATCAATTGCTTGTAAATCTCTAATGGTTTTCCATGATACAAAGCAATGCCACTATCAAATTCATTCTTCAGTTTTGTATTTATATCTTGAAGTGTTTCATAAATAAAAGTAACCCGCGCATCGTTTTTAGGTAAACTTTCTAAAATCTCAGAATCAAAAATAAAAATAGGAAGCACTTTATGGTTTCCTTGCAAAGCTTCAAAAAGGCCATGGTTATCTTCCAACCTTAAATCGCGGCGAAACCAGAATATGTTTATGGGTTGTGTCATGGATTGGGTATGGAAGTTTAAAAGGTTATTGGTTTAGTGGCTTGTAGGTTCCGAAAAGGTCTTCTAGTTTTTTGGTTCTGTAATTGAAGATTTCCTCCAGCTTTGGTTTTACTAAAATAGGGTGTGCCAACTGGCCGAGTATGCCAAAGGGTAATTTGTAATCAATGATATCTTCCATTTCTACACCGCCATCAATTTCCTTTATAAAATGTTTGTGGTGCCAGAGTGCGTAAGGGCCAAAACGTTGTTCGTCCACAAAATAGTGTTTATCTGCGCTATGTGTAATTTCGGTTACCCATTTGGTTTTGATGCCTAAAACGGGTGTTACAATATATTGAATGATTTGACCGGTAAACATGGGCCTATCTGCTCCCGAAAGTATATGAAAGCCCATATAATCTGGTGTAATGGTTTTTAGATTGTTTGGATTTGATAAGAAATCCCAAGCTTCATCTAGGGTAATGGGCAAGTTTTGTTTTTTGTGTAGCCTGTAAATCTTCATGGATTTTTATATTGATGCTGTCTTTTTCTGAAAATTAAGCTTAATTAGAAAAAACAATATAAGCATTTAGTGAAGTGGCCGTGCACAGCCAAAAAAAGTAAGGCAATATAAGGATGGTTTTTACTTTCAATTCATTTGCAAATGAAAATGAAAAGAAGGCAATTAAAAAGGTTAACATTAAAATGACGCTAAGCCCTAAGCCTACATAATGTTGATTGAAAAAAATGTAATTCCAAATCACATTAAGGAAAAACTGTAAACCAAATAATGTTTTTATTTTATTGGTTGGAAGGGCTTTATATAAAAACCCCATATACACCGAAAAGCAAATCATAATAGTTGTCCAAGCAGCACCAAAAACCCAGCCTGGCGGTGTCCAAGGTGCTTTATTCAATGCTAGGTACCAATCAGATTGTGGGCCGTTTCCCATAAGCCAACTGCCTATGGCCAAGGCTCCAAAATTAATGATCAAAAAGATGGCAATGTATTTGAATAGCTTCATTTTACTTTAGCAATTTTTCTGTTTCAGACTAAAATATTTTCAATAACTTCTTTTTGTCATGTATATTTTATTATGGCCTACCTTTAAGCCTTTTTTCTATTTTTTGCTTCACAGCAGTAAGGCGTTTCATCAAATCCATGATGTCTTGATCTTGATCTTTTTTATACACGTCATTTAAACTTAAAATGAGGTCTTTAACCTCTCTAGAGGCTTCAATACGCTCACTAGTAGTTTTGAATGTTTGTTTGCGCTCTGCAAATGCTTCCGCTTTTTCTATAATGTTCATGATTCAATCTTTAAACTTAATGGTTTTTAATTAGATAAAAACAGTATTTTATCTACAATTTCACAAGATAATAAAATCTGATAGACCATAGATTTTTTATTCTATTAATTAAGTAAAATTTAGTATTTGAATGAAATATTGAAACCATCTTTGTTATCATGTTAAGTTTTTCCACCAAAGATTAATACCAATTTACCCTAAAACTCTTGGGAAAGCCATAATAGTTTTAAACATTGTATTTGCACTTATTACTTGAATATGGCTTACTATAGGTATTGCAGGTAGATTTAGTTTCTTTTTAAGGATTTGTTAACAGTAATAGAATTAGTTATGTGTAATTTTATACGTTTAAAACTTAAAACCAATAACACAAAAAAAATGAAAAAGATTATATTTTTGGCTTTGATAGTTGCATTTTCATTAAATGCGAATGCCCAAATTGAAACACCGCAGCCAAGTCCATCGGGTAAAGTAGAGCAAAAGGTTGGCTTGACAGACGTTACACTTGAATATTCCAGGCCTAGCATGCGCGGACGCACCGTTTTTGGTGATTTAGTGCCTTATGGAAAATTATGGAGAACAGGCGCCAATAAAAACTCCATAATTACTTTTACTAATGATGTGGTTGTAGATGGAATCACGCTAAAGGCGGGCTCATATGCGATTTTTACCATACCTAATGAAAATTCTTGGGAAGTGATTTTTTATTCAGATACTGAAAACTGGGGAACACCACAAAAATGGGACGATACCAAAGTAGCTGCAAAAACCATTGTGAAAGCATACCCTATCCCTTTTGATGTTGAAACTTTTACCATGGATTTTAATAATTTGACCAATAATGGTGCGATTTTGGAATTACTTTGGGAAAAAACCTATGTAGCCGTACCTTTTGAAGTGCCAACAGATGCCATTGTTTCCAAAGCTATTGAAAAGGCAATGAACGGTACTTCTGCTAACGATTATTATGCGGCGGCCGTTTACTATTTACAGGAAGGCAAAGATATTGCCAAAGCGCAGGAATGGATGGAAAAAGCAATATCTATGATACCAAATCCGGCATTTTATCAGTTAAGGCAATTATCTTTGATTTATGCAAAGGCAGGCAATAAAAATGCAGCTATTGAAACAGCAAAAAAATCTTTAGCAGCTGCTGAAAAAGCGGGCAATGCTGATTATGTGAAAATGAACAAAGATTCGTTAAAAGCGTGGGGAGCTATGTAATTTAGACTTCTTGGAAATTTAGATTTTCAGAACTATTAGAAACGCAACTGTTAAAGGTTGCGTTTTTTGTTTTTTGTTTTTGGGCGTTTTAACACGCTTTCACTACTCGCTCCTTCCTACGGTCAGGGAGCTCAAACATGCCGTTCAATCGTTAATGCATCTGTTTGCTAAAGTCATTTTATGGCGTATTAGTTATTGTCTTCTAAAAAGAAAATATCTTCAACAGATTTTTTAAAAAGTTTAGCTATTTTTAGAGAGAGAACAGTTGACGGAACATATTTGTTTTTTTCCATAGCGTTAATGGTTTGTCTGCTAACCCCAATTTTTTCAGCTAAATCTGCTTGCGTTAAATCATGAATGGCACGTTGTACTTTGATGTTATTCTTCATTGCTGTTCGATTTTAGTTTTAAGAAATTAAAACGGATGATAAAGAATATAAGAGGGGTGAACATATTGTAAATTAATACAGTAAAAAAATTACCGTCATATATAAATATTACAGTAACTAGCAGTATAGCGTAATTTAGAATAATAGCCCAAACTAAAGAGTCATTTCTTAATTTGTAAATAAACTCGTCTTCAATTTTTTCTTTGGTAAAACCAACCAATAGACCTCCGATGATGATTAATGAGGAAATGATTTCGTCTAAGAAATTATAGGCAAAACCGGGAATAAAGTTAAAATTAAAATTTTCTTGATCCATTTGAAGAACTATTCCAGAAATAATTCCAGTAATAAATAAAATCCATCCAAAGATTTTGTACTTATTTGGTAATAAATAATTTGTTTTCATAACTGTTCATTTTAAGATTGATTTATATGATTGACAAACCAAAAGTAAAACAAACTTTACATATGGACAAATAAAATTTACTTAAAGTAATGAAAACTGTTTTTTTAAGTGAAAAATCGTTTTTGTTTATTTAATATTTAATTTTTTGAATGAGAAAATGAGTTTTTTGGGGCATGACTCATGGTTTAAGTATTGGTAAGCATCACTATGGATGTTCAATCCATTGTCAATTAACCCAATGGTTACCCAACCTAGTTTATTTGGCGCAATAAAATCTTTTTTGAAATTATCTGCGATATAGTAATAATTGCCGTTTTTAAACTTGTTTTCAACCAATTGGAAATTGTTTTTATGAGGTTTTTCAAATCCGGTTTCTTCAGAAACAATTATAAAATCTACGAATTTTTGAATGTTCAAAGCCTTTATTTTTTGATGTTGGGTAACAGACTTACCATCAGTAATAATGGCAATATTGCCGTTTTTCTCTTTTATCTTTTCAAAAACAGATAAAACGTTTTGTTTAGGGGAGATTTGTGGTGCGTGGGTTCTATAAATTTCAATAAGTTGGTTCTTAGGGATTGCATAAGTTTCAGAAAGAAAACAAAAAACGTCAAGCTTTTGCCTATAGCGGGAAAACATATTTATAAATAGCAATTCCCAATCGTTAGGGCTTAATTGCTTCGCTATTTCAGTATATGCAGAAATTAAAAAATCAATTTCATTGTATAGCGTGTCATCCAAATCAAATACAATACAGGTATTTTTGTTAACCGTTATATCCATGGACCAATACTTCATTATCATAGCGAATCATCAATAAATTGGATTCCCAACAATCAAATGCATCGTCAATTTCTTTATTTAAAAGATATTCTTCAATAAGCCATTTGGGGTAGTTGGCGCCCGCCAAGTAAGATAATGGATAACCGCCACCAAACCTTGCGTTTATTTCAACACCATATACTTTATTGCCTTCTTTTTCCAAAAAAAATTGAACGGTAAGGCAGCCCACAGCACCTTTTATTTCAGATAAATTGGTTTTGATGATGGTTATGAGTTCATTATTTACGGTTAGCCCTTTGTCAATTTCCCCGCTTCTTACAGCTATTCTTTTTCTTGGCACCACACATTTCAAAATGTTTTTTCTATCGTAATATAGATCACAGGTGTATTCATCAAAAAAATCTGTATCTATATATTCAAGAAACATGAATTTTTCATTCGCAAGATGGTGATCTGTAATTCCTTTTTCATGCTTTACTATATAGGTGTCAATACTGCCACTGCCATTGCTGGGCTTTATGAATATGGGAAGTTTGTAATCTGTTTTTGAATATTCTTTTGCAACGGCAATGTTTCTTGATCCAAAAAAGATTTGAACCTTGCGTTTATCTCTGCATTTTTGAATAAAATCGAAAGAAGAAACAACTACTTTTATACCATTTTCAAGAAACACCTCTTTGTTTTTAGAAAGTATTAAAAGCTCTGTGTCAATGGTTGGGATGATTAATTTTATATCATAACTTTTGCACAGATTTATTAAAAAAGGAATGTATTGAGTGTCATCAACACTAGGCACCGTAAAAAAACCATCTGAAACTCTGCATGCAGAAGATGTTTCGGCCATAGTATCTACGGTGTAAACCTTAGCTTTTGGGAATAGATGCTTTAATTCTTTTTGAAAAGCCTTTACTAAGGATACTCTTCTTCCTGCAGAAGTTATTAATATGTTCATTGACTAGCTGTTAGTAGGATGTCAAAGTTACAAAAGATATAGGCGTTATTGGCTACATTTTAGACTAGATAAAGAGAAAATCGATAAAATGTTTTAATATAAGATTATTGGTTTTTATCTGAAAAAATCAATAATGAAGTTCAATTATTTTCCTGACTCGGTCTAAGGTTTTTATGAGTTGTTCACTAAATTCAAAAGACATGACATCGCTTTCGGTTTTTCCTTGACGCAACAATTCATTAAAATGAATGATTTCATAATTATAACCAATGGTTTTATAACTGAAATCTAGGGTTTCTTCTTTTCCATTAAATAAAATGGCCACCGTAGAAGGGCAGTGAAATTGTGTGTTTATTTTAATCGTTCCTTCTTCACAATGGAAAATAGCCTGTGTAGGCGTATCATTTAACAAAGTGCTTTTTAAATTGGTGCTTGCCCCATTTTCATAACCAAACTCGATATTGCAAGACGAATCTGCACCATTATCAAAAAAAGTGGCATCAGCTTTAATTTCATTAGGAATGCCTAATGTTGAAAGTGCCACAAAAATAGGGTAGATGCCAATATCCAAAAGACTACCGCCGCCAAGTGATTTTTCAAAAAGTCTGGAATTGGTGTTGAACTCACGGTAAAAACCAAAATCGGCTTCTAGTTTTAAAATGTTTCCATACTTTTTATTTTTGAGTTCATTTAGTACATATTGGTAATGTGGCAGGAAATAGGTCCAAAGCGCTTCCATGAGCAACACGTTTTTTTCTTTGGCCTTTGCAATCATTTCTTCCACTTCCCCAGCATTCATGGCGAATGGTTTTTCACATAAAACAGCAATGCCGTGCTCTAGGCATAACAATGTATTTTCTTTGTGAAGTGCATGAGGCGTGGCGATATAAACCGCATCAATATTTGGGTCTTTAGCTAAAGTTTCGTAGCTGTCATACCCTTTTGTGGCTTGATATTGTTTTGCAAATGCATCGGCTTTTTCTTGAGAGCGGGATGCCACAGCATACAATTCGGCATTTTCAACAGTCAATAAATCGGTTGCGAATTTATTGGCAATGTTACCGAGACCTATGATGCCCCATTTTATGATTTTGTTATTTGATGTGCTCATTATTTGGATATAGCGTTTGAAACAAAAAAGCTAAGGTAATAACAATGGCACATCCTACAAAATTAAGCCATAAAAAAGGTAGATTGATATATTGATAAGCATTTAAAAAATAAAGACCGATAACAATCATTTGTGTAAAGATGGCCGCAATAAAAACAGCATTTCCTTTCACTTGTTTAAAGAAAAATGCTAATAAAAAGATACCTAAAACATTTCCGTAAAAAATAGAGCCAATAATATTGACCAATTGTATTAAATTCTCGGCAAGGTTTGCCACACAAGCCACGCCAATTGCGATAATGCCCCATAAAAAAGTGAACCATTTGGAGACCTTGACCATTTGCTCTTCGGTTTTTTCTGTGGTGTTGCGCTTGTATAAATCCATGGTGGTGGTGGAACCCAAAGCATTCAATTCTGAAGCGGTGCTGGACATGGCCGCACTTAAAATAACGGCGAGCAATAACCCAATTAAGCCGCGCGGTAAGTTGTTCAATATAAAATGAATGAACACGTAGTCGTTATCGTTGCTTTCTACTTTTATGTTTTGCGATTCAGCAGCTTTGTCAATAAGTACACGGGCCTGTTCCCTTATTTTTTCATTGGATGTATCGGTTGAAATCAGTGCGTTTGAATCATTGAAATTTTCTGAATCCACAGATGCTTTTATCTGTGCTTGTTTATCAATAAAAAGGTGTAGGTGCTCCTGTTGAAGGTTTTTATAATCATCAGCATATTTAGAGTTTAAAACCACTTCGGTAGCTACCGTATTAAAATTTAAAGGCGCTTCATTGAATTGGTAAAACACAAATACCATAACGCCAATGAACAAAATAAAAAACTGCATGGGTACTTTTAACAAGCCATTGAACATGAGCCCCAATTGCATTTCTTTAACAGATTTTCCTGAAAGATACCGCTGTACTTGGCTTTGGTCTGTGCCAAAATACGATAA
>CAXBNH010000089.1:0-10412 GCA_963976905.1 uncultured Algibacter sp. | reverse complement strand
ATTATATGTAATATTTCCGTCTAAATCTATTTCAATACCGGGGAGCTTTTTCAATAAATCTTCGGCTTTATCATTGGGCAGTGTTTTAAAACTATCGGCATTGTATTCAATGGTATCTTTTTTAACAACCACGGGAGGCGCCTTACCTATAATGGAAACCACATTCAGTTCTTCAACCTGGTCTTCTAAAGTAACCACGCCCATATTCAACTGGTCGCCTTTGGGCACATCCATATCCTTTAAATAAGGTTTGTAACCCAAATAGGCTATATTGAAAATGAATTTTGAATCGCTTTCTGTATTGGCACGAATCGAAAATTCGCCATTTTTATTGGTAATGCCGTAAGCTATGGGAATACTGTCTTTTATACTTTGAAGATACACGGTAGCACCTTCCAAACCAGTATCATTTACATCTTTAACGATGCCTTCTAAATCAAATTTCTGGGCGAATAATGTGGTTGAAACGAATAACGACAGTAACAGTAACGGGGTTTTCAATGTGATTCTTCTTTAGTTGATTGAGCAGTTTAGACCCAACGATTCCAGAAAAGTTTAATATCTAAAATGTTAAATAAAACTTAAAGAAACACTAATGAAAATACATCAGATTTATTTTCTAAAATTTGATTTGAAGCGTTGCATACCAATTTCTTGGTGCCGATGGAATGATACCCGGCCCCGGATAGCCTGTAGCGCGTCTTGTAAAATAACTGGTGTCCAACAGATTGTTAATGCCTGTTTCCAATTTGAAGTGTTTATAACTGTAGGATAGCGAAACATCTAAAATATCATATTCTGGAATTTCGCCGACAACGCCACTTAAACTGGCTTCTGTAGAGTTTGTTGCATCTGTAAATTGACTTCCTAAATAGCTGTATTGAATATTTCCCAACAGATTTTTATACCCCCCTTGAATGCCTGTTTTTAAATTCAAATCTGGCACAAATTCTACCTTGTTCCCTTCAACTCCCGCTTGTTCCGATGCGGTGTATTCTGAGTTTATAATGGACGTGTTTATAAAATAATTCAGTTTTACATGATTATTCAAATTGAAAATCTTTTTCAAATTAAAATCGAATAGCGATTCCACGCCATACATCACGGCATCGCCCACATTGCCACGCTCACTAATCACACGGCCGTCTGGCAATCCTTTTTGAACAAAACCAATGCGCCCGTTATAAAACAAAGCGAAAGCCCCCAAATCATAAGATATGAGGTTTTTATAGTTACCACGAATGCCCAAATCTGCCGTAAACCCATCTTCATCGGTAATATCAGGATTTATGGAAAATGCAGGATTGGTAATATTGATGTCCGAAAACGTGACCGAACGGTAATTTTGTGACATGTTCCCATACGCTTCAAAATTTGTGGTCGGTTTGTAACTCAGCCCAACCCCTAAAAGCAGAAACGAACGGTCAAAATTTTGGTTATCATCTACAGTTTCCTCAAAAATCACATTACCAGCAGCATCAGTATTAATGCGTTTGTAAAAACCATCACTTTGGGTTTTTATATATTCAAAACGAAAGCCCGGTGTTACCGAAAATTTATCGGAGACATAAAAAATATTTTCTCCAAAAACCGAGGTGTTCAAATTTGGTAAATCAAACTCCGATTGGCTTGGGTAATTGGGATAATCATCTGAAGCAAAATTAAAATCGGGACCAAAAGTATCGCTACCCGGCCCTTGCCTTTGGTAGTTATCTGCTTTATAAAACTTGGTGCCAATTAAAAACGTGGCGTCTTTGTTAAAAGTTTTGTATTTGGTCAATAACCGGGACTCAAAGCCAAAATTATTGAACTCGCCTTTAATAAAATCGCGCTCCTGGTTCGGATCTATTTGACTAACCCTATTAGTTCTAAAACCCAAAGCATCCCGTGAAGCATTCAATCCAAAAAAATTGAATGTAAAATTGGTTTTTTCTGAAAATTGATGGGCGAATTTCAAATTATAAAGCAACCAATTTACCTTAAACCAATTGCGCTCACGATTGCTTTGCAAGGGGCTTTCGTAAAACATTTGGTCTGTTAAGCCGCCACCTTGCTGTGCCAAATAACGCAGATAGGTAACCTCGCCCGTTAGCGATGTTTTATCATTAAACTGATAACCCAAATGTGCAAACACGTTTTTCGATTCAAATTCTGAATTTGGTCTAAAACCATCGCCTGTTTTATAATTGAAATAGCTATAATAACTCCATTTGTTTGTCGTGCCGCTCACACTTGTAAAATTGGTGTACAGACCGAAACTTCCAGCCGTATTTCTTGTGATGATTTCCAAGGGCTTGTCGGGATTGGGTTGTTTCATTTTGAAATTTATCAAACCTCCAAATTGTGTTCCGTATTGCAAAGATGCCGCACCACGAATCACTTGAATTTCTGCCAAACCCTCCGAGGCCGGCGTATAATAACTTTCTGGATAGCCCAACACATCGGCACTAATATCGTAACCATTTTGTCGGGTGTTGAAATTAGCCGTTCTATTGGGGTCCAAACCACGTCCGCCGATATTTAATTGCAAACCAGCATCATCATTTTGGTAAATATTTAATCCCGCAACCTGACTGTAAATTTGTCGCGCATTGTTAGATGCCAAATTGGCCATGGACTGCTCTACTAAAACCACCTCGGTTTTTTTACCGGCATAAATGGCGGTGCCTTCCACGTCTTTCAATCGTTTTAATTCAAAAATCTGTTGTTTTCTGGCGGTAATTTCTACTTCAGAAAGGTTTTGGGTCAAGTCCTTTAAAACGATATTTAAAGTGGATGTGTTTTCGGTTTGAATAGTTTGTTCTACCACATCATATTCAAAAGAAAAAAATACCAAAATCATTTCTTTTTTAGAGGTTTGAAATTGAAAATAACCTGCATCATTTGTAGTAGTCAATAATCCCGAAGCTTTATCATAAACCTTCACATTTGCAATAGGTTGGTTATTTTTTGAAAAGGTAACCATACCAGAAATATCATTTTGGGCAAATGTTGAAACACTGAAAATAAGTGCTAAAATAATTTTAAAGTCCTTTAATGTCATCGTTAAATGGTAAAATCCAATGTTTGGGTTTAAATGATTCTTTTTCGGCGTACAAATCTACGTTTTTATCAATAAAAGGCTGACTCAATCTGCCATTTAATGCCACGTAACTTTCCACAAAAACCTGTACGTTTTTATGACCTTGCGCTGTAAAATGGTCGCCCAGATAATGCGCATATTCTAAAATAAAATCAGGCTGAAAACTCATTTGTTTTTCTTGAAAGGGCGTTAAGAAATCTTTGTTATCTACATAAAAAAAACGTCCTGTTTCTGCATTCACAATCTTAAACGTGGCGATGCCCATTTTTTCCATCAGCATAACGCGCCATGAAAAACGGTAGCCTTCTTCGGTCCAAAACAATTCATTGGGATATAATGCATACCTAAATGGAAATAATAATTGGATTATAAAAAACACCGTAATCGTTATTAAAACTAGTTTTCTATAATTATAATGAAAACTTTCAATTTTAGGAACGGTTCTTTTAATTTGAAACATTCGTTTTATGAAAGTGATGATTTTTTTATGAAAATCGGCTTCAAAAAATATTAACGCAGATACAATCATAATAAAAGGAAACATCCCGATAGGAAATAAAACCCGTGTAAACACGTGAAAAACAACGACCAAAGCAAAGGCAAGCCAACGTGTTTTTTTATATAATAATAAAAAAGGAATACTGATATCATACAACATCCCGCTCCAGCTCATAGCGAAGTGAAACCAGTTTTGTTGCATGAGGGTTTCTCCGATAAACGGCAAATCGTATTTGGAAGGCAACCAAATTTTTAAGGGCTGTGCTCTGAGCAGCCAATCACAATTTATTTTAGCGATACCTGCGTAAAAATAAACGATGCCCAATAATAATTTTATACTATCAATCGTCCATTTTGGAATGTGTTCATAGGTTTTTTTTCTAATTAGATTGTCTACGGAAAAATGCGCATTTGCAGGTAAAAAAATCATTAGAAAACTGAGCAAACTGATAAAATAGTAATGGTTGAGATAGGTGGTTTTATCCATCAACTCAATATAGGTAAAACTTAAAAAAAACGTAATAATGGCTATTCTGTACTTGAAACCTAAAGCAATAAAAATAGACGCCAAGCCACAAATGGCAAAAAGCAAATAGGTGTACTCGCCCAAAGGTTTTACAAACTCAAAACCGTAATATGAAAAATGGAATTTTGGCTGAATGTAAAGCATATCAATCCAACCATGGTACCAAAACCGGATGATGCTCAAACACATCATCACACCAAAAAGCGCTCTGAATACCGCTAAAGGTGAGGCATTTGTGTTTTTGTTCAAATATGTTTTTATATTTAGCGGCATGGCACAAAAAAGGTTGTCATTTTATGAAGACAACCTTAGTAATTTGTTTCTGTTTTGGTTAATCGCCATCGGCATCAATATAATCCAGATTTACGTTGAATGCCTGTAACATATCAACTTTTAAAGACACTACGGCCAATTGAAGGGCATCGTAAGCTTCGGTCATTTTGGTATTGTCTGTATTGATTTGATTGTTAAAATTAGCATCCAACAATTGTATTTTTTGTCGGGCCGCATCAAATCTTGAATTTATCAAGGTTACCAAATCGCTTCTTTCTAAATAGATTAAATAACTTTTGAAACTTTCGCCCGTGGCACTTGAATTGTAATACTTGCCATTAAATGCATTTTGCACCGCATTCAATCCTTCCAAAGCCAAAGTTTTTGATACTTGTTTATTGTAAAAAGCTTCCACTTTTTCGGGAAGTGGATTCGTAGAAAAAACGCCTGCTGGAATACCAAATTTATTGGCGCGCAATCCTTTTTCATAATAATAGATAAAATCGTTTACAAATTTATTTACCGAACTAGTTGCGGTATTTGAAGTAGAACTGATAAAAGTCGTTTTGTAAGTTGTTGTCCAATCATTTAACACGGTTTCAGTTAATGATATCATTTGGTTCAGAAGATCAGACAGATATGTTTTGTATTTAGCATCTGCATATTTGCTTAATATAGTGGTATCGTCATTGGCTATACCATAGAGCATGTAATCTAAAGCAGGAAAACCAACGGCATCATTGTTATTGGTATACGATAAATCATAAGTACCAGAAGCAATATTCGCTTCCACTTTGGTAGTTGACACAGGGTATATATTCATTTGATATGCATACAAGCTAGTTTCTGCTTTACCAATATTATACATTTCCACTTGTTGCCAAATTTTGTAGGTAGCCAACCAAGAGGTGCGTAAAGCATCTAAATTGGTTTGGTTTGGAGCAGAAACAAAAGCGTCTTTATCTGTTTTTAATGTCGCTAGCTTTACATTTAAATCTTGAAGGGCGGGTATGATTAAATTGTCAGCCAAATTGGATAATAACGCACCTCTATCAAAATTATCTTTTTCCCCAGTAGGGCCATCATCAGATGACGAGCTACATGCTAAAACAAACACGGTGGTTACAATTACTAAAAAAAACCTTTTAATCATACTCATTGTTTTTATATCATTGTTTTTATATCATTGTTTTGCGCTGCAAAAATACTAAAGTAGCTACGGTATGTTCCCATACAGTAACTACTTTTTTTAAACGAACATTTTTTCTGCTTTTAGTCAGCAGAGGCTGCTTGTGCCGTTGTAAATCCAAACTTAGCGGCAATGGCATCAGACACACTATCTATCGTGGTGTTTGTAATATCCCAGAAACCATTTCCTGCCATAAGCTGTGCTAAATAGCCATCCACTTCCGTTTTTGTTACGTAAGGTTCTGTTGAATTTGGTTTTCTTGTAAATTGCAAACTGTATATAAACCCGTAAGCCTCAGACAAAGCGTGGAACGCTCTAGCATTATCAGTCCCTAAATTTGCTTTTGAAGCTTGCAAATAAAACACCCCTCTTACTGCTGGTATTTTAGAAATATTTTCTTTGATGATTTCAGCTTGCTGGTCACGAACAGCATAATTTTTAGCTACAATAGCAGCCCTCCCTTTTTTGAAAGCATTGTAAATATCTGCTGCCAAAGTTGAAAAATCAGAATCGCCTCCTACTCTATCTAAATATTCGCCTAAAAATTGATCTTGGTCTAAAACTGGCACAGCAGGGTTTGGTTCACTACCATATAGATAGCCATAAGCTTCGTCCCATTTATGTTCCATAGACGTATAATCTTTACCGGTTTCCACAATATCATTATCATTATCGGCAACATTGGTTCCAGCATCCAGAACCGCTGGGCTTAGATAATTATTAAGCATTTGATCTATCATTAAAGCACCAATCAATCCTTTTGCAAAGGCTTGATTAAGTTCCAATCCTTTGCCGTTTATATAGCGCACGGAACCTGCACCAGCTTGTTGCAAATTACCTGCATTTCCAGCAGTTGCAACCATGTTCCAATTAGGAAACACATCGGTTACTTGGCTTGCTATCCAACCTTCAAAATCTGCTTTAATTTCGTTAGATACTGTGGTGTTTGCTGAAAAATAATCGGTTGAGGCCGCTACTTTACTTCGTACGTTTTTATCGGAAGCATTTAAATTGGCATCATCAAAATCAGCATCTCCTTGAGCATGTGCAAACATGGCATTCAATTCGGTTTCTGTTTTCGTATTATCCTTTAAAGCAGATACCAAAGCGTCTGCCATTTCAATTCTTGTGGTTTGACCATCAAAACTTATTGTTGAATTTCCTGCTCTTGTAAATTCATAAGTAGCTGGGCTCATGACTTGATTTCCGTTATCGTCATCGTTATTGGAACATGATTGCAATATGGCAGATACGGCTAAAAGACTTAATACTATTTTCTTCATTATTTAATTGTTTTACTGTTTTTATTTAGACTTGATATAAATAATTATTTATTTGAAGTTGCAAATATAAGCGACATTACAAATTGCACAAAATTTATTTAGATTAAATTTAAATAAATTTCAATAAAACAATATAAATTTCTAAAAAACAGATGTTTATCAAACAAAAAATCAATGAAATTTTTTGAATATTTTGGAAGCTTCATTGTGTGCGCTTTCAAAACTGAGGGCGTTTAGCGGGTTATTTTTCTGGGTAGTAAAGTATGATAATAATTTTTCTGTGGGCATATTTCCCGTAAGTTCGTCTTTGGCCATAGGGCAGCCACCAAAACCTTGAATGGCTCCATCAAAACGATGGCAGCCTGCTTTGTAAGCCGCATCAACTTTTTCAAACCAAGTACTAGGTGTGGTATGTAAATGGGCTCCAAATTCGATATTTGGATATAAAGGGATTAAATTCGAAAACAAATAATTAATGGTTTCAGAATCTGAACTCCCAACGGTATCACTCAATGATAAAATTTTGACCCCCATTTTAGCCAATTTTTCTGTCCAAGTTCCAACAACATCCACATTCCATGGGTCTCCATAAGGGTTTCCAAATCCCATGGAAATATAAACCACTACTTCTTTGTTCTTTTTATTGGCAATTTCAAGAATTTCTGAAAGTGTAATCACCGATTGCGCAATGGTTTTATGGGTATTACGCATTTGAAAGTTTTCTGAAATAGAAAACGGATAGCCCAAATAATCAATTTCCGGATATTGACTAGCATCTTCCGCTCCCCTAGTATTTGCTATAATGGCCAATAATTTACTGGTTGTATGGCATAAATCCAGTTTAGATAATACCTCCCCCGTATCAACCATTTGCGGAATGGCCTTTGGAGACACAAAACTGCCAAAATCAATAGTATCAAAACCTACACGCAATAGTGATTGAATGTATTGTACCTTCTGATCTGTGGGAATAAAATCTTTTATTCCTTGCATGGCATCACGTGGGCACTCAATTATCTTTATGGGGTTCGACATCCTTGTTTGTAAAATGGAACGCTAAAAATACTATTATTTTATGTAACCGTTTGGCATTGAAATAGGGTTTTTACAATACTGATTATAATCAGAAATTAAACCTTACTGATATGACTAGTTTAGACTAGTGTTTTATAAATTATATAGCACGAAAATCCATCATTTTTAAGATTTTAACACTCAAACAAATTACAGTAAAAAAGTAACAGATGAAAAACAAAAAAATCTATCTCACTTAATTTGAGTGTATTATATCAATAAAAAATCTTGGATAAAACAGTAAAACTGAGAAGCATATTGCAGAATAACGGATAAAACCTACACTTAACGTTTTTTTTACATCTTTTTCACACTAACTCATACATTTGAACAAATGTTTGCCCCTATGAATGTTTTTACCTATAAAATCAAACTATTTATTTTTTCTTTCAGCCTCTTGTTAGGTTTTTGTGCCAACAGCTATGCACAAGAAAATAACGAGTCAGGATGTGGCACGTTAACTAGTGATGAAACTTTAGATTATATACAAAATTTTCAATCCCAAATAAAAACATTTGAAGAAGAATATAGGCAATTAACTTCAAAAAGTAGTAAATCTTCAAACAGTAAAAATGCTTCGGCACCTGTAATCAATTCCATTCCAATCAAAGCCCATATCATCAGAAAATCAGATGGTACAGGAGGCTTAAACACTTCCGATCTATACAAAGCAGTTGAAGACTTGAATAGCATTTATACAGATGCCTTTTTAGAGTTTTTCCTTTGTGATGGTATTAATTATATCAATAATGATGATTTTTATAACCACTTTGAAAAAAATAAAGAAAACCAATTAACCAACGGCAACTTCACGGCTGGCGTAATAAACATTTATTTCACAGATTACGTAGAAATTTCGCATGGCGACAGCCTTTGTGGTTATGCCAATACGTTCGGCGGGCCTGATGTTATTGTTATGAATAAGGATTGCGCAACAAATGGCACCTCTTTAGCCCATGAAATGGGACATTTCTTCTCATTATTACATACACACGGTAGTAGTAACTCTAAATTGACAACAGAATTGGTGGATGGTTCAAATTGTGACACAGATGGTGACATGATTTGTGACACTCCTGCGGATCCTCAACTAACTTACTACAACGTAAATTCAAATTGTGACTATACAGGAAATAAAACAGATGCTAACGGTGCTCCTTTTAATCCTGATACCAGTAACATTATGTCTTATTCAAGACATTCTTGCAAATCTCATTTTTCGCCCCAACAATTGGCGCGTATTTATGCTTTTTATAAATCTGCCCGAAATTATTTTGAGTGCCCTTCCTTTAATATTGACATCAGCGCAGACATTAATCAAGAATGTGGGGAATCATTGACCGTTAACTTTACAGATAACAGTATAGGTGCTGTGGCTTGGCTGTGGGATGTAGATGGTGATGGCGTAGTAGATTATACCACCCAAAATCCATCGCATACCTATACGCCTGGAATTTATGACGTGACCCTTACCATTTCAAAAGAATTGGAATTTGAAAAATCCACTTCAAATAATAAAACCGCTCATCATCCACAACCAGAAACTAGAACCATTACCAAAACATTTTCTCAATTTATTAAAGTAGGCTCTATAGAAGGGCTTGATTTAAATGAAACTTTTGATGATTTTCAAATGGCAAGCGATTTTGGATGGACTGCTATTGATGTCAATGGAAATGGATATAATTGGTATTCAAACTCTGGTAATACCGTAACGAGTGGCACAGGGCCGGCTGTAGATAATTCAAACCATACAGCATCAGGAACTTATATTTATGCAGAAGCTTCTGGATCTTATCCTGGAGATGTGGCAGATTTTGTATCGCCGTGTATGATTGTAAATTCAAACAATGCCGAGTTTAAATTTAACTACCACATGTTTGGTGGAAATATCGGCTCATTGCATATTGATATTGAAACCAGTACTGGTGATTATATTGAAGATGTCATTCCCGCTATTTATGGTGAGCAACAAACGGCACCAACAGATTCATACATATTACAAACTGTTGATTTATCAGCTTATGCCAACAAAATAATAAACATTCATTTTAGAGCCATCCGAGGTTATAGTTGGGATGGCGATATTGCCATAGATGATGCCTCTGTAAGTGGCGATATAATTGTGCTTCCTGTTGAAAACAATGAAAAAGAACAAGAACTCGTCATTTATCCAAATCCTGTTACAAATGATTTACTATTTGTAAAAAGTAGCGACACATTAGATTATGAAATCACAAATTTAGTCGGACAAGTATTTGCAAAAGGCCATTTGACCAATTCAGGAATTAATGTAAGCAATTTATCCTCAGGCGCTTATTTTCTAGTACTTCAAGGCGATAATACCTCGCGAAACATCAAAAGGTTTATTAAATAACTGAGTTCTTACTACACAATTCCAATATAAACACATTAAAAAATTAAGCCACAAATTTCACGAACCTTTACTAATATTTAAAAAAATCTTTAGATTTTTCTATTCGTGCA
>CAXBNH010000088.1:0-10428 GCA_963976905.1 uncultured Algibacter sp. | reverse complement strand
GAAAATTATGAGTTTGCTGCCATGAAATCTACAGGCACCTCATTGCAACGTGCCATGTCTGGATTAGGAATTTTTATTGTTGCACTTGCTGTCTTTATGGTCTTTATAGCAAATAGCATCATTCCATGGTCTCATTTCAACTTTTATAATCTAAGAAAAAACATAGCTAAAGTACAACCAGCTATGGCAATTGCCGAGGGGCAGTTCAATGAAATTGAAACCTATAATATTAAGGTTGAAGAGAAAAGTGGCGATAAGGGCCAATACCTAAAAGATGTTATTATACATATAAAACAAGACAAAGCCGTTATAAAAGCTGAAACTGGTGAACTTTTAAGTGAGGAAAAATCGGATGTTTTAAAGCTAAATCTTTTTAATGGCAATTACTATAGAGACCACATAACCAAAAACAGAAAAAATCAAGAAAAGTATCCTTTTTCAAAAAGTAAGTTTGACAAATACACCATCAACATTGACTTAACCCAACTAAATAATGATGTTGATATAGAGGACAAAAGCTATACCAACAGGTATAACATGCTTAATATAAGTGATTTGGATTACACCATCGATTCGCTTTCAAAAAGTGAAAAAGAAGAGTTTGAAAATTTTTCCAAAAAGCTACAAATACGCTCCGGCATTACCTCCCTAAGGAAAAACAATAAAGAAGAAAAAAAAGATTCTATTTTTACAGGAAATGTACTTGACCTTTTTGATTACAGCCAAAAAATCGCCCTGTTGGATATAGCATCAAATGCCGTGAGAGCAACCCCATCAGTCATAACAACCCAAAAAACAACGGTAAAAGTGTCTACCATAAATTTAAACAGGCACATCATTTCATTACATGAAAAACTCGCCTTGGGTTTTGCTTGCATCATCTTATTTTTTGTGGGTGCTCCGTTGGGCGCGTTAATTCGCAAAGGAGGTCTTGGGCTTCCTATGGTTATTGCGGTTTTATTATTTTTAACCTATCATTTTATAGGTATTTTTGCCACTAATAGTGCCAAAGATGGTACATTAAACCCTGTTTTTGCTACTTGGTTTTCCACACTGATCATGCTACCGCTAAGTATCTTTTTAACCAGAAGAGCTACTGCCGACAAAGGTTTGTTTGAAATTGGAAATATTATAGAACCTTTCAAAAAGATTTTTAAAATCAAAACAAATGACGAAGCACCTTATTATTCAGATTTCCATAGATTTAAGCATGATAAATTAATTGACATCGTAAAAAATTATAACGCTTATGATTATGATGAAAGCAGCAGGTACGAAGCTATTAAAATTTTAAATAGCCGTGGCAAAACCTATCAAAGCTTACTTAATGAAGGCATCGTTTTTAATAAAGATTATAAGAAAACCCAGAGCATAGCCACAAATTATTTTGACCACGCAAAATTCTCTATTGCCCTATATAGTATTGGAGCTATTCTTTTAATACTGTTTTTTGTGTTTAAAAACAACAAAATGCCCTCGTTGGCATCGGCATCTATACAGTTAAGCTTGGTGTCTTTTACCTTATATATCATATATTACATTAAAGCCTATTTAAACCTTTCAAGTTTTTACAAACACATCAGGGGGAAATCAAAATTCCCAAATCTTATGGTTTTCGTTATAGGATTACCATTATACATGATTACCTATCTTTTTATGAATACAAAAGTAAAAGAAGACCTTAAGCTAAATTGTTTGGATTCTTTAAAATAGCAATACCTTTACATTATGATGACACATACGGATATACCCCATAAAACCTCGACGTTTAAACTCAACACCATTCACGAAGCTATAGACGATATAAGAAATGGAAAAGTCATTATTGTCGTAGATGATGAAAACCGTGAAAACGAAGGCGATTTTGTGGCCGCTGCAGATAAGGTAACACCACAAATGATAAACTTTATGGCAACCCACGGAAGAGGCCTTATATGCACGCCGCTTACAGAAAACAGATGTAAGGAATTAGAACTTGATGTGATGGTGCGCAACAATACCGACCCTATGGAAACGGCTTTTACGGTTTCTGTAGATTTAAGGGGGCATGGTGTCACTACAGGCATTTCTGCTGGAGATAGAGCCAAAACTGTTAAAGCACTTTTAGAAACTACAACTAAACCCTACGAACTAGCCCGACCTGGCCATATTTTTCCTTTAATCGCAAAAGAAGGCGGTGTTTTAAGACGTACAGGACATACAGAAGCCGCCATTGATTTTGCACGTTTAGCCGGACTAAAGCCTGCTGGTGTGATTGTGGAAATTATGAATGAAGACGGTTCTATGGCACGCTTACCAGAACTCATTGATGTTGCTAAAAAACTGGATCTGAAAATTGTTTCCATTGAAGATTTAGTGGCATACAGAATGCAACACGACTCATTAATTGATAAAAAAGAAGATTTTCAAATTGAGACACGCTTTGGAAGTTTTAGATTAAGAGCCTACAAACAAACCACTAACAATCAAACGCATATAGCTTTAACAAAAGGTACATGGAAAGCTAATGAACCCGTACATACCAGAATAAATTCCACATTGATCAATAATGATATTCTTGGTACGCTGACCAATAATGTCGATAAGCAATTGGATAATATGTTTAAGGTTATAAACGATGAAGGCAAAGGCGCTATCATCTTTATCAATCAAGAAACACAATCTATGGACATCTTAAATCGTTTGTCCTTTTTGAAAGCGAACCAAATACCAAATACGGTATCCAAAGCTCCAAAAATAAATATGGATGCTAGAGATTTTGGTATTGGCGCCCAAATACTGCACGATCTGAACATCCATAAACTACGGTTGATCTCCAATGCCGAACAGACCAAACGTGTTGGCCTAATTGGTTATGGTTTAGAAATTATTGACTATGTAAGGTACTAAAAAAGGGAGACAAGTAAAGCAAACTTACTTTACTGCCCCCCTTTGCACTGATTAATAGCCTCTTAAGTATTATTCTATAATTATTCTTTTTGTAGCACTTCTGTTATTATTGAACACTTTCAATAAGTACATACCTGACTTTAAATGTTCCACATTGATTTTTTCGTTATTTGAAGTGAACAATACTTTTTTTCCAACACTATCAAATAGTTCCACTTTTTCAATAGTACCATTTGAAGCTATATGAATAATATCTGAAGCTGGGTTGGGAAATACCTTGAAACTTTCTTTTTCAAAAGATTTCGTACTTAACACAAAGGGAGCTGCCACAGAATAATCCCACTCTACTTTACCACCTTCTACCCAATCATCATCTTCCCAACTTGATGATATTATTTCTTCTAAATTTCCATTGGCATCATAGGTATATGTATCTAAGAACTCATTTGTCCATCCCGGATTGTCATAAATTTGTTGTGTTTGTGTTTTAATTTTTCCATCTCCATAATAATCAACTATATTTTGACCATTCAATTCCCATCCACCAGATCCATCTGGATCATAATATTCAATATAATCAACCATATCATTGTCATAAAAATAAGTTTCTTTTTCCTGATAGGTCGTACCAGAAATAATAGTACTATAAATGGCGTATGAAATCACGCCAGGAGAATCATAAACAAATTCTGATATTTGACTATCAACCCAGCCAGCATTCCATTTTTGTACGGTATATAAAGTGACATCATCCCCTGAATATTCATACAATATTTGAGTGTCGTTGGTTGTAAACGTCATGGATCCAGCATCCCAACTCTTGGTTATTTCACTTGTTAATTTAATGGTCCCGCCATCATATCCATATATTGTTTGAGATAGATTTTGCCATCCAGCAGCCCAATTCTGTCTCACTTCTGAAATGATATTATTACTAGTATTATACGTTTTAATATATTGGTAAGAAGCCTGAGTACTGGGAGCATCAAAGGTTTCCGCCTTGGTTTCTTTATTGCCTCCATTGTCAAAAGTGTTTTCTACCGTAGCATCTAATGCCCAATCTGGTGCACCATCCCATGAGTAAAATCTCATTTCATCAGCCTTATATACTTGCGAAAAACTTAAAGTAGGAGATAAAATGAATACGATAAATAACGAAAAAAATAAAAGTTGTTTCATGATAAATAGTTTTAAGTGGTTTATATATTGTAACATCGAAACAAACTAAAAATGTGAGCGTTTTTAGTTTGTTTTTATTGTTATATATACCTGATTTAAAAAAAGCAACATGAAAAAACATTTTACATCTATTTAATTTACTTTTTTACCAGATCTATCCAATTATTTTTTCATTACAACAGAAACTATTTCTAGGTAATAGAATATTAGAAAAAATATTTTAGCTATATTATGGACAAATTGAAAACATATACTATGAGATATTTATTTTTCTCAATAATTACTGCTTTTTTGTGTTGTTCATGTGATAACCCGAAAGCCTTAAATTCCACACATCCTGAAAATTGGAACAAAAGAATGGTAAAGCAAGCTATTACAGATTCCTTGGAGATTGGGAGCACCTTTTTATCAATTTATTCACAGATATACACGCGCGATGAAAATGAGCTTATTGATCTTTCTGCAACGGTCAGTTTGCACAACCCCAACGTAAAAGATACTATTTACATAAATAAAACTGTGTATTACGATACCGAAGGTAAACCAATACGTACCTATTTTGACAAAACCATTTTCATTCGCCCTATGGAAACTGTCCAGATTATTATAGCTGGTCTAGATAATGAAGGCGGCACGGGTGCTAATTTTCTATTCGATTGGCAAATCAAACCTAATACCATAGAACCGATGTTTGAAGCCGTGATGATTTCTACTTACGGCCAGCAAGGCATCTCATTTGTTACGGTAGGGAAACGTGTTAAGTAATTTATTCAATTGATAATTAATTTTTCAGGGCATCAAGGATTATTACTTTCATTTTGTCCGCTCTTTCTTTTACTTGTACTTCCGTCCAAGATAATTTAATCAAGCAAGATATATTTCTAGAAATATAATGATCTGATTTTTCAAAGGTTTTTGTTTGAAGGTATTTTAATCCTTCTTTTACTTCATTAGAAATTGGGAATAATGATTTCAATTCCTTTAAATGTTCCCACTTTCTAATATAATGCCAATTGTTATTGTAATAATGAAAACAGGCATCCACGCCGTTTTGTTTAAATGCTTCTGAAACTTTATTAGCGATTTCTAAATTTGGCAAAAAGAAATTCAAAAAAGCATAGCTTTCTTCGCCACCTTCCGGAACGGTTCTAAAAGTAACTTGTGGAATTTGAGATAGAACCTCTCGCAACATGCTGTAATTCTTTTTTTGAATGCTTAAAAATTCTGGCAAACGCTTTACTTGCGCCAAACCAACTGCGGCATGCAGCTCTGAAATCCTAAAATTATAGCCCAAAAACGGATGGGTTTCTGCACCTCTATCTTTACCAATATGGTCATGGCCATGATCACTATAATGGTCGGCACTCGTATAATATGCTTTATTGTTTGTAATTACAGCTCCGCCTTCGCCACAGGTTATGGTTTTTACAAAATCGAAGGAAAAACAGCCTAAGTCACCAATACTGCCCAATGGTTTTCCTTTATAGGTGCCGCCAATGGCTTGGCAAGCATCTTCTACCAACAGTAAATTATGCTTGGTGCAAACAGTTTGCAAAGCATCCATATTGCCCATGCTTCCGCACATTTGCACCACCATTACAGCTTTGGTCTTTGGAGTAATGGCTGCTTGGACAGCTTCAGGGTTTAGACATAACGTATCATCAATATTGACTAAAACAGGAATGGCGCCAAGCATCATGATGGCTTCAAAGCTTGCCACAAACGTAAATGTTGGCATAATTACCTCATCGCCCGCCCCTACGCCTGCACTTGCCAAAGCTACAGATACTGCCGCTGTTCCGCTGGATACCAATTGCACGTGTTTGGATTGAAAGGTGTTTTGCAATTCGGCCTCTAATTCTTTGGATTTCCAATGGCCGTTGCGCATGCCATCAAAACCGTAACGCATGAGCACACCGTTGTTTAAAACATCGTTGACTTCGTTTCGTTCTAAATCTCCAAATAATTCAAATCCTGGCATAATCTTGTTTTTATATATTGTTGAATTGTGACGGTTTTGCGTTAGGGATTGAGGCTTTGTTGGAGCTCTTTTTGTGTTGTTGCACCTATGCAACACAAAAAAGCGACTGCCGAAAGCCCGACCCTTGTGGTAACGACCAAATGCTTGAAATTTATAATTCTATCACTGCGTCTTCTATAGACTTTCTGACCTTTTTGAAGGTTGAGAACACATCATCATCTGCTCGATAACCTACAGGCAAGAGCAGCACGGATTTTAATCCTATTTTGCCCAACTCCAAAACCTCATCAAATTTTTTGGGTAAAAACCCTTCCATGGGACAGGAATCAATATTTTCTATGGCACAAATCGTCATTAAATTGCCCAATGAAATATAGGCTTGGTTTTTAGACCATTGTTGCCGTTCTTCCACAGACATCTTTTGCATCATATTAATCAAGCCTTCCTCATAGGGCTTTAAGATGGTTTCCGGGGTTTTCCTTACGGCTTTTATATTTTTGTAATAATCTACCACATCGTCTGTAAGTATATCGTCTTGGATACAAATGATCAATAGATGAGACGCTTCCAACACTTGCTTTTGGTTAAATGAATGCGCTAATAAAGAGGTTCTTGTACTTTCATCATTAACAACCAATAATTTTATGGTTTGAAGCCCAAACGAGGTTGCCGTCAAGCTAAAAGCTTTCTTTAAAGTACTTAGTTTCTCTGTGGAAAGTTTTTTGTTCTTATCAAATTTTTTGGTGGCATAACGCCATTGCATCTGTTTTATCGTATCCATTTATGCTTGGTATGTTTCTACAAAAGTAAGGCTTGAAATTTTGTTTTACGAAAAAAGATCTAAAATAATATGGATGCAGGATGCCCTAAAATTATTTAATAAAAAAGCGATAATTTATTTGAAAGTATTGAAAAAGGATTCTATATTTGCACCCGCATTCAGGGAATACCTGATGAGACCCAAACTGGAGAAATGGCAGAGTGGTCGAATGCGGCAGTCTTGAAAACTGTTGAGGGTCACACCTCCGGGGGTTCGAATCCCTCTTTCTCCGCTTATAAAAATCGTAATTGTATTGAAAATCAATACATTACGGTTTTTTGTTTTTAATATCTGTACGGTTTCTGTACGGTTATAAATAAATTTTCATTCATTATAAATTTCAATTATAGAATTAATCCTTCACTTTAATCTTAGTAAATTAAAGAAAATCACCCCTTTTTACAAATTTCCAAATATTAGCCTTTCCAAAATCAAGTGATTTTTTTATCTTCAGATTATATTTAAATCACTTTAATCCGTCGCTGGTGGCTCACTTTATCCGTTTTTTGCAACTTACTCGCTTAACCAAGCAACTAACCAATTTCTGTATTTTTAACATGGAATTATGCAACAGGCACAATGTAAATATAAGAAATGGACAAATTCACGTCAACTTGACAAGTTTTATTTCAAATCTAAGTGATTAGTGTATTTATCCAAGTGAACTCCTACTTTAAAGCTTCTCACTTTAACCACCCTATTCTCTTCTGAATCATAAACCAATTCAACATAGAATTTATCAACAGCATAAAGGTTCATGCGTATTTCTGTCGTGACAGTATTGGTAGCTCCATAGTCGTTTTACATAAATCTCTTTCATTAAAAACTACCAATCCACTGCCTCCACCTCTTAATATTACCACTAAATCAGTGTCCTTAAAATCATGAGATTTCATAGATCTGATTAAATCAGACTTTGATGACATATTGCACTTATAGTGTCTAATCTCATAATAAACAAAATCAGGTAATTGTGCTAAATAATCATCTTTAGAAGTAGATTGAACTCCTGTAATAACATCTATTTTAAGTTTTTGACCAGACTGTATTTTATCCAGAAATAAATCGGTTATCAATGGAATATCACGGTCAAATCTTGCCTAAAAAATATCATATTCAACTTTAGAAATAAGCTGAACCTCTTCTTCATGTTTTAAAACTTTAGTCACGGCAAAAAGTACATTTAAAGAAGAATCTTTAGTTAGGCCTTGTGTTTTGTTGACAAAACCTTCATACTGATAACACTCACCTTCTACCAGTTGTTTTCTAATACTTGGGGTTATCTGTGCTGTTATTTTATTCTGTTTGTCCTTGCCTACTATTTCATCATAATAGTACTTATTGTAGAGTCTTCCATTTCTATAAAAATAGAACCCTTCAATATTAATAGCTTACCATCTAATGTGGAGGATAGGTTATTTTAATATATTGCTTGAAGTGTTGAAACTGAAAGAGTATTGTTTTTTTCTGCCATTGAGTTTTTGTTAGAGCTAAAGATTGCTATTTAAGCCCGAAATAGAAAAATGTAATAGATTTAATAAATAATGCAATTTTGACCTAAATTAATTAATTATTTTGAACAGGTAAGTTAAAAAACATTTGAATAATACTTTTGATGATTTGTAAGAAAGTAATTATATTAGCTCCGATTACTTAAATAACTCTAATTTAATAAGAATGGTAAAACTTAGTAAAAATCATCCATATCCCTCCAAATTAGAATATTTTAGGTCATTCAATAACTCATATAACTAAGTTGGCAAACATTTAGAAAAATCGAACATTTATGAAAATTACTACTTTAATTATACTTTTAGTTTCTTTAAATGTTTTTTCTCAAGAAAAGGAAATTTCAGATTTGGAAAAATTAAAACAAAACTTGACTTCTGAAATAAGTAAGCTAAATGATTCTTTAAAAAAAGTTGACATTCAAATAGCCGTCTTGAAATCTAAAGAAATCAAAAAAATGGTTTCGGACTCATCTTTAGTTTCCACAGCAAGAGAAGGAGCTTATATAAAAAAATCTTCCAACGTAATGGGAGAAATAATAACCAAATTGACAGAAAAAAAACAAGTTACTTTATTGGATTATTATGATGGATATTTTGGCATTTGCACTGATTCAATTTGCGGTTATATGAGCGAATTATGGATTGAAAAGAACGAAAAAATATATGAATTCATAAAAGTAAAAAAGCAAGAACAAAAAGAACTAAAAAGATTAGATTACGAAAACAAGCTTAAATTAAAAAAAGCAGAATATGCTAAACTAGAAAAAGAGTATATAAAAAAATATGGACAGAAAACTTACAATAAACTAAAAGAAGGATATTACTGGACTGGAATGAATAGAGAAATGGCAACAATCTCATTGGGCAGCCCTAATGACATCAACAGAACTGTTGGTTCTTGGGGGGTTCACGAACAATGGGTTTACGACAATATTTATCTGTATTTTGAAAACGGAAAATTGACTTCTTACCAAAATTAAAAAAAAACGATTTGCCAACACCGTGTAAAAAACATTGCTTATTTTAGGCTTAACCTAAGGTCGTTGCTGTTTTGCTACATCTGATTTTCCTGCGGAAAATCCTCGCACACAAAACCGCAACGTTCCTTACACAAACACGTTAGGCACAATTAAAAACAAACATTGATAGCAACAAGTCACAAATCGAAACCAATTAACGGATTGACTCACTCAATCGGAGCAAAACAAATCTCGGATGTGTTGAGTGGAATCGGACTTTATAATGACTTATCCATCTCGTTTGACAAAGAAAAAGGACATCGAATGGGAATATTTGTTCCAGGTTGGAATGGACGAAGTATGAAAGGAGAATCGAGAGACCTTTTAGGATTTTGGAGAGTAATTTCTGCAACATATTCAAAACCATTAGAAAAGTGGACTGTGAATTTAAAAGCAGTCAAGATTAAAGACAATAAGAAGATGAAAGAATTTCTAATCGAAATCGGATTACCACTCTTGCAGAATTGGTTCGAGTCTGAAAAACCATAGACTTGGTACAACGGACATCGGAATTTCCTAATCGGCCTGAATGAAAACTTGACTGAATATTGTACTTGGGAGACACACAACGACAAAACATTAAATAAAAATATTAAAGTTTTAAATTAACTATTTTATATGCTAACATTTGAACATTCGAAAATTGATGATAAGTTTGAAATACATCTTGATAAAAATGGCATTGAAGAATTGACTGAAATATTATCTAATTTATCTAAACAGCCTAATTCGGAACATTCACATTTAATGACTAAAGAATGGGGTGGTTCAGAATTATCAAGTGAAAAACAAAATGAATCAGATGATTATAAGTTAATAAATCACGTCAAAATAATGTTTTGGAAATAATAACTGTGCCTAACAAGGTGTATAGCTCATTGCGGCTGAATTCCTAATCGGAATTCATTGCAATTCACTATCTTTCGGTTACGGCGGAAAATCCTCGCGGATTTCCCGCAACGAGCCATACACAAAACCGTTGGCTGTAATTTGAGAAAAATCGTAAATGGCAAGAATATATGGAACTAT
>CAXBNH010000087.1:0-10644 GCA_963976905.1 uncultured Algibacter sp. | reverse complement strand
ATAAAACGCTCACATGTGGGCGTTTTTTTTTATAATATGTTTTTTACCTAAGACAAAAACAACTTACTTTGCACCATAATTAGAGCAAAATTTAGTATTTTTCAGAATATTTCGAATGTTTTGGCCAATATTTAGTAGGTTTTGGTCAATTAACTATATAGGTATGAGTAAAATATCAGCGGCAATTACAGCTGTAGGTGGGTATGTTCCAGAATATGTATTGACCAATCAGATTCTTGAAACGATGGTTGATACCAATGACGAATGGATAACCACAAGAACAGGTATTAAGGAACGTAGAATTCTTAAAGACGATGGCAAAGGCACTTCTTATTTAGCCATCAAAGCCGCCCAAGACCTTATAAACAAAAAGGGCATAGACCCAAAAACCATAGAACTTGTTATAGTTGCTACGGCAACACCCGATATGAAAGCGGCTTCAACAGCATCTTACACCGCGACGCATATTGGAGCAATCAACGCGTTTTCATTTGATATGGATGCCGCCTGCTCAAGCTTTTTATATGGTATGTCTGTTGCAGCAAGTTATATTGAATCGGGACGGTATAAAAATGTGCTTTTGATTGGGGCGGATAAAATGTCTTCCATTATCAATTATAAAGACAGGTCAACTTGCATTATTTTTGGAGATGGCGCAGGTGCTGTTTTATTTGAACCAAACCAAGAAAATTTAGGCTTGCAAGATGAATATTTAAGAAGTGATGGTTCCGGACGTGAGTTTTTACAAGCTACTTACGGAGGTTCTACCTATCCGATCAATGCGCAAGCTCTTGAAGAAGGCAAACAGTACGCCTTTCAAGAAGGGAAAACGGTATTTAAAAATGCGGTATTTAATATGGCAGATGCAGCGGCTAAAATATTAGAACGGAATAATTTAACTAAAGATGATGTAGATTGGTTGGTAGCGCACCAAGCAAACAAACGCATTATTGATGCCACAGCAAGCCGTATAAATTTAGATACAGAAAAAGTAATGATAAATATTGAAAAGTATGGTAATACTACATCGGCTACTTTACCGTTACTTTTATATGATTATGAATCACAGCTTAAAAAAGGGGACAAATTGATATTTGCTGCTTTTGGAGGCGGGTTTAACTGGGGGTCCATTTATTTAACATGGGCTTACAATTCAATTAATTAACCAAAAACAATAATAAGCTAATTATGGATATCAAAGAGATTCAAAACTTGATCAAGTTTGTTGCAAAATCGGGGGCAAGCGAGGTTAAATTAGAAATGGATGATATAAAAATCACCATAAAAACAGGGTCAGAATCGGATGCAACCGCCATTCATTATGCTCCTGTTGCACCACAAATGCCTCAAGCTGTAGCACCAATTCCTCAAGATGAACCTGCACAAAAAGTTGAAACAGCTGCACCAGCGACTACCAAAGAATCAGACGATAATTCAAAATACATCACCATAAAATCACCAATCATTGGTACATTTTATAGAAAACCTTCGCCAGACAAACCCCTGTTTGTTGAGGTAGGTCAAACTATTTCAGAGGGCGATGTGCTTTGCGTTATTGAAGCCATGAAACTGTTCAATGAAATTGAATCTGAAGTTTCAGGAAAGATTGTTAAGATATTGGTTGATGATTCTTCTCCGGTAGAATTTGATCAACCCTTATTTTTAGTGGATCCATCATAACTTGAAGTTTAAAGTTTAAAGTTTGAAATTTAGTGGCACTAGCTCCTAAACGTATAAACTCCTAAACCATAAACTCTTAAACTCATAAAGATATGTTTAAAAAAATACTGATTGCCAACAGAGGGGAAATAGCACTTCGTGTTATCAGGACCTGTAAAGAAATGGGCATAAAAACAGTAGCTGTATATTCTACAGCAGATGCAGAAAGCCTTCACGTAAAGTTTGCAGACGAAGCCGTTTGTATAGGGCCGCCATCAAGTGCATTGTCTTACCTAAAAATGTCCAATATCATATCGGCTGCAGAAATAACCAATGCCGATGCCATCCATCCTGGTTACGGATTTTTATCTGAAAACGCCAAGTTTTCAAAAATTTGTGATGAGCATGGTATCAAATTCATTGGTGCTTCGCCAGAGATGATTGATAGAATGGGAGACAAGGCGAACGCCAAAGCTACCATGAAAGCTGCGGGCGTACCTTGCGTACCAGGAAGCGAAGGTGTTATTGAAACGTTTGAAGAATGTGAAAAAATAGCTAAAGAAACAGGGTATCCTGTGATGCTTAAGGCCTCTGCTGGTGGTGGAGGTAAAGGAATGCGTGGCGTTTTTAAACCAGAAAAACTTAAAGAAGCTTGGGATTCTGCCAGACAAGAAAGTAAAGCAGCTTTTGGAAATGACGATATGTACATGGAAAAACTCATTGAGGAGCCAAGACATATTGAAATCCAGATTGTGGGTGACTCTACGGGTAAAGCCTGTCATTTATCAGAAAGAGATTGCTCAATACAGCGTCGCCACCAAAAATTGACCGAAGAAACACCGTCGCCTTTTATGACGGATGAATTGCGGGACAAAATGGGGAAAGCTGCTGTGAAAGCCGCAGAATATATCAAGTATGAAGGTGCTGGAACCATTGAGTTTTTGGTTGATAAACACCGTAATTTCTACTTTATGGAAATGAATACTCGTATCCAAGTAGAACACCCCATTACGGAGCAGGTTATCGATTTCGATTTGATTCGCGAACAAATTCTGGTTGCTGCAGGTGTGCCGATTTCAGGAAAAAATTACCTTCCAAAATTACATTCTATAGAGTGTCGTATCAACGCAGAAGATCCATTTAATGGATTTAGACCATCACCAGGTATTATTACAACATTACATGCGCCAGGAGGTCATGGTGTGCGTTTAGATACACATGTGTATGCAGGTTATGCCATTCCTCCTAATTATGATTCAATGATTGCTAAATTGATTACAACGGCGCAAACCAGAGACGAAGCCATCAATAAAATGAAACGTGCGTTGGATGAGTTTGTTATTGAAGGCGTGAAAACCACCATTCCGTTCCACAGACAACTTATGGATCATCCAGATTATTTAGCGGGCAATTATACCACGAAGTTTATGGAAGATTTTGTGATAGAAAAGCAAATTGAAGAATAAATAATTAAAACTCCGAAAGCTATTTTCGGAGTTTTTTTATTAGCTCATTTTCTTTTCGAAGTAAAACAATTTTAAACAGATTGTCAATTTATTATGACGTTGATAAAACGCTTTTTTAAATTTATATTAAGAACCCTATTTTGGTTTTTTATAGTATCTATAGTGTTAGTTATTGTATATAAATGGGTGCCAATTTCTGTAACACCACTTATGGTCATCAGAAGTATGGAACAATATCAAGAGGATAAAGACATTCTTTGTGAGCATGATTGGGTACCTATTGAATCCATATCCAAAAACTTACAATTGGCCGTTATTTCAAGCGAAGACCAAAATTTTTTAAACCATAACGGATTTGATATTAAAGCGATAGAAAAAGCCATTGCATACAATAAAAAAGGGAAAAGTGTGCGGGGCGCTAGTAGCATAAGCCAGCAAACCGCCAAAAATGTGTTTTTATGGCCACGGCGCAGTTGGTTACGGAAAGGCCTGGAAACGTATTTTACGTTTTTAATAGAACTTTTTTGGTCCAAGGAACGCATTATAGAAGTGTATTTGAATAGCATTGAAATGGGCAATGGTATTTACGGTGCAGAAGCTGCATCACAATTTTGGTTTAAAAAACCAGCCATAAAGCTTAACAGAAGTGAAGCTGCTGCTATTGCTGCTATCCTTCCAAACCCTCGTGTTTATAGGGCAAACCCTGCAACCAATTACATTCAAGGGAGAAAGAACTGGATAATGCGCCAAATGGGTTATTTTGGTCCTTTGGATTATACTAAAAACGATGAAAGAAAACATAAAAACTAAGGAGGCACTTTATTCAAAATGTTTGGAGTTTATTGAGAATCGATTTCAAACTGTTCAAAAAAACATTCAAGAACTCCAAGAATCGTTACTTTCTGAAACTAAGAGCAGTGCTGGTGATAAGCACGAAACAGGTCGCGCCATGTTGCAATTGGAACGCGAAAAATTAGGCAATCAGCTTTCTGAAATCCATAAAATAAAAGTATATTTTTATAAAATCGATATCTCTAAACCTTCGAAAATTATAGGTTTGGGGAGTGTGGTTTATACCTCAAATGCAAACTATTTTATTGCCATTAGTGCAGGAGAAATAGTGGTTGATGGTGTGAAATTTTTTGCAATTTCTTCGAGTACACCTATTGGGATATTGTTAATGGGAAAGCAAGTTGGAGACACCATTGTTTTTAGGGAGCAGAGGTTTGTTGTTAAAGAAGTGGTTTAGGGTGACCCGTCCGGAAATAAGACTACAGGTTAAACATAATTTTAAGCAGTTAATTTGTAGACCATATTTCAGGACTAGACAACATTTCAATTTGAAAAATGTGTACATTTGCGTTTCACAATTATGTTTGGAGTAATAAATAATCATTTAATAAAATATAGGAGTTTTCATTTATGAAGAAAAGAGGTTTACTTATAATTATAAGCTTAGTTTTAATCATTTTTATTGTTATGTTAAGTTGGGGCAATGAATTCAATATTTTCATTGAGAAACCAAATGCAATAAAATCTGATAATCTGACTGATTCAGTTACCCAAAAGAATGAGATAACCTTGGATGAACATTCGGCAAATAAATTCATCAACCCAATTAAATATAACAGAGGAGGTGATCCAAGTATTTATTACGGTGGTGATGGTTATTATTATTTTACGTGTACCGAAGGATTTAAAAAAAATACCAGAATAACATTACGTAAGGCAAAAGAACCTTACCTGATTTCATATGGAGAACAAAAAACCATCTGGTGGGAAAAATGCGCACCAAATGGATTATGGGCTCCTGAATTATTCAAGCATGATGGCGTGTGGTATATTTATTATGCAGTAACAAATGCCGGGCATAAAGAAAGAAGAATGTTTGTTTTAAAATGTGAAGATGAGGATCCAATAAACGGAACATGGGAAAATTTGGGTCAAATAACAGATTCGACTAATCTTTTTGCTATTGATGGTGCTGTATTTGAAAACAAAGGCCAACTTTATTATATATGGTCGGGGTGGGAAAGCTTAACAGACACAAGACAACGAATTTTCATTGCTTCCATGAGTAATCCATACACGCTAAATTCACCTCGCACATGCATCTCAACTCCAACAGAGGAATGGGAAACACACAATACTCCGGTAAATGAAGGACCAATAGCAATGGTTAGTCATGGGAATGTTCATCTAACCTTTTCCGGAAGCCAGGCTAATTTAAGATATTATGCTCTTGGAATGGTAACCGCTAGCTCAGACAGTGATCTGCTTGATGCAGCTTCATGGAAAAAAACAGAAGGACCGGTCTTTTTAGAGCATGAAAACGTTTATGCAGTTGGAGGCAATTGTTTCATTAAATCAAAGGACGGAACTGAAGACTGGCTGGTATATCATGCATTTAATAAGCTTGGACAATGGGGTGATGATCGCGATGTGTTCATGACTAAAATTAACTGGAACGGCGATACTCCTGATTTTGGAAAACCGGTTCCTTATGAATCTTTAACAGAAGTTCCTTCAGGAAGCACATTCAATTATGATATTTATGAAGCTGAAGAAGCGGAAATTACAGGAGCCAGTAAAGTCATGCCAGAAAGCGCACACGATTTTCATGGATTTACAGGAAATGGATACGTTGAATTCAGTTCAAATAATACAGAATCTGTTACATTTAATATTACTGTTGAAAAGAAAGGTACTTACACCCTGCTTTTCAGGTATACCAATGATGAAGAGTCAACCAAAAAACTAAAGTTATCGGTAAATGATGAAACAATAAAAAAGGATTTATCATTTCCTGCAACAAATAATGTAAATGACTTTTATGACGTAAGAATTTATAATTACACAAGAACAGAGTGTCAGATTAAATTAAATCAAGGGTCAAATACAATTAAATTAGAATCAACAGGCAATGGAGGCCCATGGTTAGATTGCTTATTAATACCTAAAAGTTTTAGCAAATAATTTAAGAATGCAATAATAAGTTAAAACGCTCTTTAACACTTAGAATATAATTAATCACGAACTGCCGAAAAAAGTTCTTGCAGACTTTCCGAGTGATTAATTATATTTTAATGATAGGTATTATTTTTTTAAGGCTACTAAGAATGTTGTTTCGTTGTTGAACCGGACCTTGAGAAACGAGCTCATTGTATGGGTATTGACATAGATAGAGTTATTGATTTATGCTTGGTAGTATTCAAAAACTAATAGTCAAAAACAGAAAGTTTCGGTATAAAAGCATCAAAATATGAATTGATAGTTGTTTTGGCTCTTTTTTTTGATAATAAGACATACCTTTCCCATTAAACCTTTGCGTGACACAACTCATCAAAAACTACAGAAATTATATTCATGTATGTAAACTGTATATGTAGAACGATAGCAATATTTTTGGCAAACAATTGACGAACTAGGTTTTGACATTAATAGGACGGATTTTGAATTAATTGAGAACTATGCAGTTTATGTTGAAGAATCTTTAGTAAATAAAAAAATCATACCAATGGATGGACTGACAATAATGCAAGATATTGTTCGCTCCACAGATTATTCTAAAAAATACGTTCAGTTTTACGAGATTGACGAAGACTTGGACTACTTAAAATATGACAATCATACAATATTCAACTCTGGATTGACTTTAAAAAATGTGGACAGTTTTATACTGAGAGAATTTGAATAATTACTTGAAAATGAGAAATATAAAATTGAGGATAAAATTAGAGAATTAGCATATTGCAAGACTTGTGATAGGATTAAGAAATCTAAATTAAAGAATGTTCGGAACTGGATTGGTAAAGTGAAATATCAAACTTGGGTATGCGGATTATGTGAATCCAAGGATATTTACATTTTAGTAGTCAGAAAGGAAAGGAGATAATATTGAAACGAAAAACGCAACTCAACTTTTATCAATAATAGTCCTAGATGTTACTTTAAAATTGAAAGGCAAATTGGCAATCCTTTTTTAAGTACTTCTTCATGCTCAAAAACCACTTTTCCTCCATCTAAATCCGCTTCAATCAAATAATAAAACCCTTTATAATAAGATTGTTTTACAATGGCTTTTAAGTTTGATTTATCAACTATTTTTAACTGATTGGTGTAAATTATTTCCCCGTCAATTTCATTGAATTCCCCAAAAAAAGAAGCGATCAATTTATTTTCTGGATTATTGTAAAGGTGTTGAGGCGTGTTGTGTGCCATAATTTTGGCATCATGCAAAACAATCATGTGGTCTGAAAATGATAACACATCATCTTTATCATGTGTGGCAACAATGCAGGTAATGTTTTTCTCTTTTAAATATTTAAAGAGGTTTCGGCGTAGTGACTGTTTTTTAAAATTGTCAATATGGCTAAAAGGCTCATCCAGCAAAATTATTTCGGGCTGTTTGGCAATGGCGCGTGCTAAAGCCACACGCTGTTTTTGTCCGCCGCTTAATGTTTTAACCTTAACATTGGCAAAATCTTCTAATTCTACAACTCTTAAAAGTTCATGGATCCGTTCTTGTTTTTCTTCTGGATAAAAATTGGAAAGGAATGCACCGATATTTTCTGAAACACTTGTAAAAGGCATCAAATCAAATTCTTGGGCTACATATTTCATAAATTCTGGGCCAATGATAAGATTGTGTTTCGGTCCTAAAATTTGTTTGTCTTTCCAAAAAATGTCGCCTTCATTCAAATCATAAGTACCATAAAGCAATTTTAAGAGCGTACTTTTTCCTGAGCCACTTTCGCCAATAATAGACAGGTGCTCTCCCGCATTTGCATTAAAACAGATAGCTTTTAAAATAGCTTGCTTTTTATAACCGAAAGAAAGATTTTTGACTTGAAGCATGAATGAAAAGAGTGCTTTTTATTTGTCGTTTGGTAAAGTTTCAAACCCCATATTATAAAATGTAAACCCGAAAATATCTGCATATTGGTCTATAATTTTACTAACCGGTGTTCCTGCGCCGTGTCCCGCATCGGTTTCAATACGAATCAATGTAGGGTTTGTGCCTGTTTGTTTGCTTTGTAATTCCGCGGCGAATTTAAAACTATGTGCTGGAACAACGCGGTCGTCATGGTCGCCAGTTGTAATTAAAGTTGCGGGATATGCCACACCCTTTTTTACATTGTGTAAAGGGGAATACCCTCTAAGGTATTCAAACATGGCTTTGGAATCTTCGGCTGTGCCATAATCATACGCCCAACCTGCCCCAGCGGTAAAAGTGTGGTAGCGCAACATATCCAAAACACCCACAGCCGGCAAGGCTACTTTGGCTAAATTGGGGCGCTGTGTCATAACGGCACCGACTAATAAACCGCCATTGGAACCGCCTCTCAGAGCTAAATAGTTTGATGATGTGTAGTTGTTTTCAAAAAGATATTCCGCAGCAGCGATAAAATCATCAAATACCTGTTGCTTTTGCATTTTGATGCCTGCATCGTGCCACGCTTTGCCGTATTCGCCCCCGCCACGTAAATTAGGGACAGCAAATATGCCGCCTTGTTCCATCCAAATAGCATTTGTAATGCTAAACGCAGGTGTTAAACTAATGTTGAAACCGCCATAACCATAAAGCATGGTTGGGTTTTTCCCATCTAATTTTAAGCCTTTTTTATGGGTAATTAGCATGGGGATTTTTGTGCCGTCTGTTGAGGTGTAAAAAACCTGACGACTTTCATAATCTTTTGCATTGAAATCGATGGCTGGTTTCCAATATAATTCAGGCGTACCAGTTTCTACATTGAATTGGTAAATGCTAGTAGGCGTGTTATAATTGGTGAAATAGAAGTAATTGATTTTTGCTTCTTTTTTACCACCAAAACCACTTGCTGTGCCTAAACCTGGTAACTGAATATCTCTAACCCATTTCCCTTCATAATCATATTGTTTTACTTGCGAAATAGCATCTACCATGTAATGTGCAAAAAAGTAACCACCGCCAGTTGATGGGGTTAATCCGTGTTCTGTTTCGGGTATAAAATCGATCCAGTTTTCGGGTGCTGGATTGGAGGCATCAACGGTTACGATTTTTTTATTCGGAGCATTTAAATCAGTGACAAGAAATAACGTACTGCCTTCGTTTTCGATAATATAAGTGTCGCTATCTGTATGGTTTAAGATAGGAATAAATGGCCCATCCTTAACGGAAAGGTCTTTTATAAATAGTTTGTTTCCAGAGGTAGAAATGCGCGGTGTTAGAATTAAATAGTTATTATCTTCGGTAACGCTGGCATAAATATATCGGTATTTTTCTTCTGGTCTGCCACCAAAAACCAAGGTGTCTTCTTTTTGGGAAGTTCCTAATTTATGATAGTACACTTTGTGCTGGTCTGTTTTTGCAGATAACTCGCTGCCATTGGGTTTGTCGTAACTGGAATAATAAAATCCTTTGTTTTTGTACCATGAAATGCCCCCGAATTTCACATCTTTAATGCTGTCTTCCAAAATTTCCTTGGTTTCAGTATTCATCACAATAATTTTGCGCCAATCACTGCCACCTTCAGAAATGGAATAAGCCAATATGTTACCGTCTTTTGAAAAACTTAAACCTCCCAATGACACAGTGCCACCTTTTGAAAAAGTGTTGGGATCTAAAAACACTTCAGCATTGGCATCTTCTTTTTTTCTATAGACGACATCTTGATTTTGCAAACCATCATTTTTAGTAAAATAAGTATAGTTTCCTTCTTTAAATGGTGCGCCTATTTTTTCGTAATTCCAAAGATTTGAAAGACGTTCTTTTAATATTTTCCTGTACGGAATGTTTTCTAAATAGCTATTGGTCGTTTTGTTTTGGGCTTTAACCCAAGCTTCAGTTTCAGCGCTCCGGTCATCTTCCAGCCATCTGTAAGGGGCTTTTACTTCAATATCAAAGTAAGTATCAATAGTGTCAACGGTTTTTGTTTCGGGGTAATTCACAAGGGCGTTATTTTGTTTGGAGCTTTGTTTGTTACAAGCTACTAAAATGGTTAAGAATAAAATGCTGATTATTAGTTTTTTCACGATTTGAAATGGTTCATATTTCAAAAATAAACAAAAAAGCTCCTGTAATACATACAGAAGCTTAATTTATAGATTCTTAACTGAAAACTATACTAAGTTATTTGCTATTAAATATTCAGCAATTTGAATGGTATTGGTGGCTGCTCCTTTGCGAAGGTTATCAGCAACAATCCACATGTTTAATGTGTTTGGTTGCGATTCGTCTCTACGAATACGGCCCACAAAAACCTCATCTTTATCATGTGCGTAAATTGGCATGGGATAAGTGTTGGTATCTGTATTGTCTTGTACCACAACGCCCGGGGTTTCGCTTAATAATTTACGAACATCGGTCAAATCAAAATCGTTTTCAAACTGCACGTTTACAGATTCTGAGTGCCCACCAGCGGTTGGGATACGCACTGCTGTAGCCGTTACAGAAAAGGTTTTGTCATTGAATATTTTTTGTGGCTCTCTAGCCAATTTCATTTCTTCTTTGGTGTACCCGTTTTCTAAAAACACATCG
>CAXBNH010000086.1:0-10719 GCA_963976905.1 uncultured Algibacter sp. | reverse complement strand
AAAATATAAATATTGTAAAGCGCAGTTGGAAACCTATAAACCAGATTTAATATTTTGTACCACACAGCGAGCCACACAATCCATAAGCGCACTTTTGGCGGCCAAAGATTTAGGGATTCCTACCGTAGCCTTTGTGTATTCTTGGGATAATGTGCCCAAAGCCATGCAGGTGGTAGAAACCGATCATTATTTTGTTTGGAGCGATTTAATGAAAAGCCAAGTGCTTCAATATTATCCATTCATTAAAGAAAACCAAGTGATTGTAACGGGAACACCGCAATTTGAACCACATTACGACACGGCTTTATTTCAAACAAGGGAAGCATTTTTTAAAGCACATCATTTAGATAGCAATAAAAAATACATCTGTTATTCTGGCGATGATGAAACTACCTCGCCATTGGACCAATATTATTTGGAAGATTTGGCACATGCCGTTAGAAATCTAAATAGAAAAGGTCATAATTTGGGGATTATTTATAGGAAATGCCCGGTTGATTTTACGCCAAGATATGATGCGGTTATAGAAGCAAACAAAGATATTATTGAAGTTTTAGACCCTTTATGGAAACAAGTGGGTAGCCAATGGAATCACGTATTGCCAACACCTAAAGATTTAAAGATGCTTTACAATGTTTGTGAGCATAGCGAATTTGTGACCAACGTATGTTCATCAACCGTGTTTGATTTTGTGGCGCACAACAAGCCTTGCATTTATTATAATTACGAGCAACCACAACTTAAAAAAGGCATTCGGGATATTGGACAGAATTATAAATACGTCCATTTTAGAAGCATGCCAAACCAAGATGCCGCTATTTTTTGTACTGATAAAAACGATTTGGAAGGTTTGGTAAAACAGATTTTGGATGGGGAATTATCAAATGTACCCATCTGTAAAGCATGGTATAAAATTGTAGCAGGGGAAACACCAACCAAAGCTTCCGAGAATATTTGGAACGCTATTGATTCTATATTAAAATGATTGTAGGTTACATCACATCCGAATACCCACACCCGAAAGTAACCCACGCTGCGGGCATTGCAACAAGCATTAAAAACTTGGCTGTGGCATTGGTTAAAAAAGGGGTTGGCGTTACGGTGTTTGTGTACCATCAATATGAAAACGCTGTTGTTTATGATGAAGGCGTTGAAATCCATTTGATCAAGAAAAAAAGGTACAAGCTGTTCACTTGGTATTTTTACAGAAAGCACATCCAAAATTATGTAAACAGCATCGTCAAAGAAAAACAGATAGACCTTATTGAAGCACCGGATTGGACAGGAATCACAGCCTTTATACGATTTAAAGTGCCTTTGGTAATCCGTTTTCATGGTAGCGATGCTTACTTCTGTAAATTGGAACATAGAAAGCAAAAGTTCAAAAATTTTGTGTTTGAAAAGATGGCGTTGAAAGGCGCTTCAGCTTACATTGCGCCAACAACCTATGCAGGTATGGAAACCCGAAAAATATTCGGACTGAAGAAAAAGAAAATTAAAACCATTCACTACGGGTTGCGGTTAGAGCATTTTGAGAATGAAACGCCTAAAATATATAACAGAAACACCATTCTTTATATTGGGACCATTATAAGAAAAAAAGGCGTTTTTGAATTGGCCCAAATCTTTAATAAAATAGTTGAAGCAAATCCTAAGGCGAAACTTATTTTAATTGGTGGCGATGCGCCCGATATCAAAACAGGACAGGCATCCACTTATGAATTGATGAAAAATGAATTTTCAGAAATCGCAAAATCACAAGTGGATTATTTAGGGAAAATACCCTATTCCGAAGTAAAAGACCATATTAAAAATGCCCATGTGTGTGTGTTTCCAAGTTTTGCAGAAACCTTGGGCATGGTAACCATTGAGTCCATGGCGTTACAAAAACCCGTAGTAAATACCAATATAGGTTGGGCGCAGGAACTTATTGATAATGATAGAAACGGTTATTTAGTGCATCCATCAAATATTGATTTGTATGCGCAACGTATTTTGGAACTTTTGAACAATGAGCCTTTATGTGAAATGTTAGGTGAAACGGCACGGCAAAAAGTTGAAACTACTTTTGATATTGACAACATAGCCACTATTAATATAGACTATTATAAATCGCTTTTAAAATGATTGTACTGGTACATAATGGACATACCGCAGAAGCTGTTTTTTCAATATCAGAAAATATTCAAATAGATTTTGATGCCAACAAACCGATTGCGAATGTTTTATTTCAAATTTCAAAAACCAACCCAAACGAGCTGCTTATTTGGGTAAACGCTAATTATAAAAATAACATTGATTACGATAGTTTACATACGGTGTTTCATCATAAAGGCATCATGGCATCCTATGCGATTACGGGAGATTATTGTATTTCGAACCAAATAGGTTATGTTGAGAAAACACCTTATACAAATGTAAAAAGCGATGTAAACTACCCAACTTGGTTGATGAGTAGTGACGTTGGCGGAATCTATGCAGAAACGCTGAATACCATTAGCGCAAAAATATCTAAGTACACTAATTTTGATTTTTTTCTTAGCGCATTGGCCAAGCAAAATATGCCACAGGGGCTGTTTTGTTATTCTAATCCGATGCTTATCAAGTCCGATCAATTAGATGTTTCATCTAAAAAAAACGATTGCAATGATTTACTTTTCAAATTTGTAAAACAGCATTACAAAACCGTTTGGGTTTTCAATTTGTTATTATGTTTTATCTTTTTTGAAAACCGTTTTCCGTTGTTGCCTTTTTTTAAAGCGTTGTTTGTTAAACGAAATACAGAACGTGCCGATTTTAGTGCATTGGAAGTAAAATCCAGTCTAAAAGTAGTAAAAGAAAAAACCATTGACGTTATCATTCCTACTATTGGTAGAAGGGATAGTTTATATGATGTTTTAAAAGATTTGGGGAAACAAACGCATTTTCCAAAGCATGTTATTATAGTTGAGCAAAATCCGCAGTCCGATTCAAAATCCGAATTGGATTTTTTAACGACTGAAACGTGGCCGTTTAACATCAAGCACAGATTTATCCATCAAACAGGTGCTTGCAATGCCAGAAATATAGCGTTGAGTTTAGTGGAAAGTGAATGGGTATTATTGGGCGATGATGATAATAGATTTGATTCGGATTTAATTGAAAATCTGTTTATTAATATTGAAAAATTTGGTGTAACCGTTGCGACTACTATGTATATCCAACCCAATGAAACCCCAAAATATCTAACAACCAACCAGACCGATATTTTTGGCTCAGGAAATTCCATGCTAAAATCAGATTTATTAAAAAAAGTAGCTTTTGATATGGCTTTTGAGTTTGGTTATGGCGAAGATTCAGATTTTGGCATGCAGTTACGAAAAATTGGGCATGACGTCATCTATTTTCCGAAACTGAAAATCACACATTTAAAATTGCCTTTTGGTGGTTTCAGAACTAAGTTTGTGCATGGTTGGGAGCATGAGGCCGTTCAGCCCAAACCATCGCCAACCATTATGGTGCTCATAAAAAAACATTACAATGTTTATCAGAAAAATGGTTATAAATTTATGCTGTTTTTAAAGTTTTATAAAAAGCAATCCATTAAAAAACCATTTGCATATTTAAAACAGATGAAAAGGCAATGGGAAAGAAGTGAGTATTGGGCGAGTGAATTATTTATTAATGAAAAATCAAAAAGACATTGAACTGTCTTATTTGCGAAAGAATAATGGCTTACCATTTAATATCTGTAGTTTTAACCAAACTTAATTAAGCATTTGATGAAAAAAAGTTCCAGAAAATTATTTGTAAGGTTTTTTGCTAGAAAAAAGTTCCAGATTTTATTTAAAAAACTTCATTGGTTGTCATTACGAGGAATGAATTATGGTGGAGGTCATAGCCCAAGTGATTCTGGAGAAATATATTTTTTAAATCACATAAAGAAAAGTACAAATGCTCAAATTACAATATTTGATGTAGGAGCTAACATTGGTCAATATGCATTATTGGCAAATAAAATATTTGAATCAAAATGTTTGATTTATTCATTTGAACCTGTTAAATTGAGTTATTCTGCCTTAATTGATAATATAAAATCTCATCGGAATATTATTGGGATTGAAAAAGGAATAGGGGAATTAATTGCCTCATCAAAAATTTTTTATAACGGTTCCAAAAGTGTTCAATCTTCATTAATAGAAGATGAATTTTCAAAACATTCTGAGATAATTGAGTTGACAACCATTGATGATTTTATTAGAGAAAATAATATTAAAAAGGTAAATGTTTTGAAACTAGATGTTGAAGGGTACGAGTATAAAGCTTTGATTGGTGCAAAAAACAATCTTAATAATATAGACTATATTCAATTTGAATTTGGAAATAAGCAAGTAACAAGTCGAAATTTTTTGATTGATTTTATTAAATACTTAGATGATTTCAAAATTTACAGACTAATTCAAGACGGATTGATAGAAATTGACACTAACCCAATAAACGAAATCTTTCAAACATCAAATTATGTAGCAATTAATAAAAACATTCTTAATTAGGCTTAAATTAAGTAAAATTTAAAAATTGTAATACACATAAGTTTAACACATTATTTACTAGAAAAATTGCTTAAATTATTTACAGATAAAACATTTTTAACAGAAGCTCATCGCAAATCGGTTTTCCCATTGCTCTTTGATTTGCATTATGTAAAAAATAATGATTTATCTGATTTTTATAAATTAGTAGATAGGGTTTCAGATTGCGATGTGGTTGTTTTCCCTATGGATTATGGGGTGTTTTATAAACATCAAGAGGCTTTTTCAAAATTGAATAAGGAAGCCAAACATCACAAAAAACCGATATGGATCTATACGGCGGGCGATTTTGGTTTTACCGTGCATATTCCCAATAGTTATGTTTTCAGGTTCGGTGGGTTTCATTCAAAATTGGATGCTAACACCTTTGTCATGCCTTCATTTATAAACGACCCGTATCAAACCGTTTTAAAACAACCCTTTTCTGTAGTGCCAACAGCGACCGAACCTCATATTGGTTTTGTGGGCCATGCAAAGGCAGGGTTTGTAAAGTATATAAAATCCTATTTGAGCCATTTAAAATTAAAATTTAAAGGCCTGTTTAAATTGCGGTTCTTTGATAGGCAAGTCTTTTACCCATCAGGTATAAAACGGGCTCATTATTTGAATGCGTTAAAAAATAGTAAACAGCTTCACACAGATTTTATATTTAGGGATACGTATCGGGCAGGTATTCAAAATCCAAAATCAAAACAGGAAACCACCCAAGAGTTTTATGATAATATGTTCAGCAATTTATACACGTTTTGTATGCGGGGTGTCGGTAATTTTTCTGTTCGTTTTTATGAAACCTTAGCGGTGGGGCGCATTCCTGTTTTATTGAATACGGATTGCAGGTTGCCGCTATCGGATAGTGTGGATTGGGAAAAGCATGTTATTATTGTGGATGCATCTAAAAAAGAATCTTTGGAAGCCCAGATACTTCAATTCCACACTTCAAAAAGTGAAGAAGAAATTAAAGCCATTCAAAAAAATAACAGATTACTTTGGGAAACGCATTTAGAGCGACCAGCCTATTTTATGAAAGTACACAATATGTTTGTTAATAAACTAATGAATCATGCATAAACCGTTCACGCTTATTGTCTGCACCTATATGCGCTCGAAACCGCTACTGAATTTATTACGGTCGGTAGCGAAACAAACGCTGTATCCCAATGAAATTTTAATCATCGATGGTTCCACAGACCAAGAAACAGAAACTGTTTTAAAAGAAAATCATTTTAAAAACCTAAATTATTATAGCGTTGACGAAACACATAGAGGCTTGACCAAACAACGTAATTTTGGAATTGGTTTAGCAAATGAAACTTCAGAAATCATTTGTTTTTTAGATGATGATACCGAATTGTATGAAGATTATTTTGAAAATGTTATAGATACATTTAAAAGGTTTCCAAATTGTGTTGGGGTTGGTGGTGTCGCTGTGAATGAGAATAGGTGGTTTAAACCGGAAAACGAAGAACATTTAAAAAACCATTATATTTTAGAGGGTTATGCCGTAAAGGAAAGTTCTAGAAATGTTATGCGTACTAAGTTTGGATTGCAATCGCCTGCGTTGCCTGGAATCATGTCAAATTTTTCCCATGGAAGAACTTATGGGTATCCTTTAAATGGAAAAATTCACGAGGTGGATTTATTGGTTGGCATGGCATTCAGTTTTAAAAAGGAGCTATTTGAATCCATTGAATTTTCCCATTATTTTGAAGGTTACGGGTTGTATGAAGATGCCGATTTTAGTTTAAGAGCTTTAAATTATGGTGTGAATGTGATTAATACGAATGCTAAGCTAAATCATTACCACAACCCTTCAGGGCGTCCCAACCAATACAAATACGGCAAAATGGTACTTAGGAATGGCTGGTATGTTTGGCGTGTTAAGTACCCAAACCCAAGTTTAAAAGCCCGATTCAAATGGCATGCCACGGCGTTTTTATTGACCCTCATTCGGTTTACAAACGTTATTAATACCAATAAAAAACAAGAAGCATTCACAGAAAGTTTGGGCAGAGTCGTAGGTTGGTTATCTTTACTTATCAATAAACCTAATATCGAAAGATAAATGCATAAATTTTCTGAAGATATAAAAAAGTACAAAACCTATAGCAACAACAAATCTGCTTTGGTTTTACTGCTAACAAATCAAGGATTGTGGGCACTTTTTGTTTATAGAATTTCCAATGGCATTTATAACAGTAAACTGCCAAAAATTATAAAAAAAGTATTGCTCGTTTTTGCGGTTTTTTGGCAAAAGTGGATTGAGATTGTGGCAGGTATTTCGTTGCCTTATGCTGCCCAAATTGGCGAAGGGTTTTATATTGGGCACTTTGGGGGCATCATCATAAACCCATCTGCGGTTATTGGCAAAAATTGCAATGTGTCGCAAGGGGTGACCATTGGAGTGAGTGGAAGAGGGGAAAAAAGAGGCGTGCCCATTATAGGAAACCATGTTTACATGGGGGCAAATGCCGTGATTGCTGGTAAAATAACCATTGGCGATCATTGTCTTATTGCAGCAAATTCATTGGTTGTTGATTCCATTGAAGCCAATAAAACGGTTTCGGGAATGCCAGCCATTATCATCAATAACAACACATCTAAAGACTATATTTAATGCGATTTTTGGTCATAACAGATGCGCCCACATTAAAAAAAGAAGGTCATTATACTGCTTATGCGCCTTATGTGAAAGAAATGGATATTTGGTTTGGTTATGTCAATGAAGTGACCATCATATCGCCAACCAGTTACGGGCAAAAGCTGTTGTTGTCGCCTTTTAAAAAGGTTCCGAAGGTTATTTCGGTGCCAGCGTTACATTTTATATCGTTTTATAGCGTTTTAAAAAGTATGGTTTTGCTTCCATGGCTTTCTTATAGATTATTGGTAGCCATGTATAAAACTGACCACATCCATTTGCGTTGCCCCGGAAACATAGGCTTATTGGGTTGTTTTGTACAGGCTTTTTTTCCGAAGAAAATAAAAACCGCTAAATACGCTGGCAATTGGGATACCAACGCCAAACAGCCTTTGAGCTATAAACTCCAAAAATGGATTTTGAGCAACACCTTTTTGACTAAAAACATGACCGTTTTGGTCTATGGCGCATGGGAAAACCAGTCAAAAAACATCAAACCTTTTTTCACGGCAAGTTATTTTGATACTGAAATTAAAAAACCAAAAGAAAGACACTATAACGGGACATTACGTTTTGTTTTTATAGGCAGTTTGGTATATGGGAAACGGCCTCTTTTGGCCATCAAAACGGTAGAAGCTTTGGTAAAGCAAGGTCAAAAAGTAAGTTTGGAATTATATGGTGATGGTGTTTTAAGACTTGAATTAGAGCAATATGTTTCTGATAATCAATTAGAAACGTTTGTGGTGTTAAAAGGTAATCAAGACAAAGAAATTATAAAAAAGACTTTGCAGGAAGCGCATTTTTTAATGTTGTTCTCAAAGTCTGAAGGTTGGCCAAAAGCGGTTGCGGAAGCGATGTTTTTTGGGACTATTCCTATTGCAACACGAGTTTCTTGCGTGCCTTATATGTTAGATTATGGAAAGCGAGGTATTTTGGTAGCCTCGAATTTAGAAGCCATTTTGAATGAAATCAACACCCATTTAAAAAATCAAGAGGCTTTAAAAAGAATGAGTGAAGCAGCCCTAAATTGGTCGCAAAACTATACTTTAGATGTTTTTGAAACAGCGGTTTCTAAATTATTAAACTAAGCGATGCGGGTTTTACAAATCATAGATTCATTGGAGGCGGGTGGTGCTGAACGTGTTGCGGTCAACATTGCCAATGGGTTGTCCTTTAAAATTGAGGCATCGTTTTTATGCGCCACCAGAAAAGAGGGTCTATTGAAATCTGCGCTTAAAAGTAATGTTGGCTATCTGTTTTTGCAGAAAAAACATGCGGTGGATTTCAAGGCGTTGTTGCGATTGAATAAATTTATTAAACAAAACCACATACAAATCATACACGCTCATTCCTCGTCTTTTTTTATTGCAAGTTTGGTTAAGTTACTGCATCCCAAAATTAAGATGATTTGGCATGACCATTATGGAAACAGTGAACAGCTTCAAAAAAGAAGCTATAAAATGTTGCGTTTTTGCTCAAAATATTTTGTACATATTTTTAGTGTGAATAGGGCTTTGGAAACTTGGGCGAAGCAACATCTAAAGACGAAAAACGTGAGTTATTTGTCTAATTTTGCAATTCAGGATACATCAAAACCCTGCACACAATTACATGGCGAAAAGGGAAAACGCATCTTGCATTTGGCTAATTTAAGACCTCAAAAAGACCATCAAACCTTGTTGAAAGCATTTTCATATATTTTGAAGCATCATCCAGATTGGACCTTGCATAGTGTGGGAAAGGATTTTAATGATACCTATTCCGAAGCCATCAAAAATTTGATAATCGATTTGAATTTGAGCGAGCGGGTTTTTCTTTATGGAACTTGCCCTGATATTTCAAACATTATCAGTCAATGCGACATAGGCGTTTTGTCATCAAAGTCTGAAGGATTGCCCATAGCCTTATTGGAATACGGTTTGGCGGGTTTACCTGTGGTAGTGACCGATGTTGGAAATTGTAATGAAGTTATCAAGCATGATGAAAATGGGCATTTGGTGCAACCTGAAAATATTGCGGAATTAGAAAATGCATTACATAATTATATAGAAGATATTACCAAAAGAAAAGAAGCTGGGCAGCGTTTGAAACAGACCGTTGAAGCCCATTTTTCTAAAAAATCGGTTATAGACACGCTCATAAAAACCTATAAAAAGTACCATCCATGAAGTTAACAGCTTATCATAAACTCTTGGCTTTTCATGCTTTTTTGGGGTTTGCCGTTTTTGTGTTCAAGCCTCTGGCCACGCTGTATTTTTTCGCAATGACTGTTTTTTTGGGTTATAAAATCATTATGGTTTCCAAAAAAAACAAAGCTTTTTATGTATTGTTGGCCTGTGCTTATGTGGTAGGGATTGAAGTGTTTTTAAGAATGAACAACGGCACGTTTTTTTACGAAGCAAGTAAATATTTGGTCATTCTTTTTGTTTTAATCGGTATGGTAAGTTCGAGTTTTAATACGCGGGCATTGATTTATGTGATATATATTCTGCTGTTGGTGCCAGGTGTTTTTGTAGCCTTGTCAAGCATGGGTTTTGAAACTGATATCAGAAGAGCCATAGCCTTCAATTTGAGCGGCCCAATATGTTTGGGTATTTCGGCCATATTTTGCTATCGGCGTAAATTGACTTTCAAACAAATGAAAATGGTATTAACAGCACTCATGCTGCCTTTGGTCAGTATGGCCGTATATTTGTTTTTCTACACGCCTAATCTGCAGGAAGTCATTACGGGAACAGAATCTAATTTTGATACATCTGGTGGGTTTGGTCCCAATCAAGTAGCCACGGTTTTAGGTTTAGGCATGTTCGTCTTGACAACACGTTTTTTTATGTCTAGAGAAGCATTGCCTTTTAAGGTGGTAGATATGGTTTTGTTGGCTTTTTTAAGTTTTAGGGCTATTGTTACATTTAGTAGGGGCGGTGTGTTTACGGCTTTGATCATGATGGCGTTCTTTCTGCTTTTATACTATTTTAAAGTTAATATGAAGTCAAAACGAAGGATATTGACATCCGTACTCGTTTTTTTAACAATGGGGTTTTTTATATGGATGTTGAGCTCTATTCAAACTGGTGGATTTATCGATAGGCGCTATGCAAACGAAGATGCCGCTGGGCGTGAAAAAGAGGATCTTACAACAGGCCGTACCGATTTATTTGCTTATGAAATCAATGAGTTTTTAGATCATCCCTTTTTGGGAATAGGTGTGGGGAAAGTTAAAGAAGTCCGTTTTAATGAAACCGGGGTTGCAGCAGCATCACATAACGAAATGAGCCGTATTGTTGCGGAGCACGGCTTGATGGGTATCTTCGCTTTTTTGATTTTATTGTTTGCACCTTTGGTATTGCGATTGCGAGATAAAACAAACTTGTTTTTTTATTCGTTTTATCTGTTTTGGTTGCTGACCATCAACCATTCCTCCATGCGAATAGCAGCTCCAGCATTTATATATGCCTTATGTTTGTTAAATATTACTTATGAAAAAAAACCTACTGTACATAGGCAACCAGCTAT
>CAXBNH010000085.1:0-10727 GCA_963976905.1 uncultured Algibacter sp. | reverse complement strand
CTTTTTCAACAATTTCAATCTTATTTTCAATAGATTCAATTTTAGGATTAATTTTTTCAATCACTTCTTCAAAAAGATTAGATTTAATATTATTTATAAATTCAAGAAATTCTTTATTAAATTTATTTTCCGCCGTTAGCCTGCAAATCTGCTATACATTGGGCGTCCAATTGCGGGGCAGCACTCATGCTTACCATATTGGAAAGACCAATACTGGACTCCACAGTCCAATGCATCAAACAGTTTTCCTCATTGCAATGTTTGGCGTGTTCGGTGTCTTCATGGTTTGTAACCATATCAGCGCCCAAGTTTGTAAGCCCAAGTATGTGTCCAAATTCATGTGTAATTACTGTGGTTTCCAATAAGCTCCTGTTAGGTTTAAAAGGGCTGTTGCTGGAGTTGTGAATGGTTTCTTCATAAATAACAAAAGAGGTATTTCTGTAAGCCGTGCCTAAAACAATACTAGAATCTGTGTTGTTTTCTGAACTGCCATCTGCAAAAAATGCCCAAATAGCTATTTGATTGTTGGTGTTGTATTTGGTTCTGTTGGCATCTTCAATAGCGATGATCTCTTGATTGGTATAAGGGGCGTTTCCCGGAGAATTAATGGCTCTGGTTTCAACGGTAATACCATTAGGTTTATAGGTTCTGGCTTTTAAAAAAGTCACAAAATTATCAATACTGCTTTGTGTGGGTTTAAAGCCTTCAACATAAACCAATTCAATGACGATGCTTTTAAAAGTCGCATCTGATAATAAATCGCTTGAAGAACTGCCAGTTGCTTTTTGGTTTAGAGAAATATCAATGGTGTTTTCATCATTTGGTTTCATGTCATCGTCTTTTGAACAAGACACAACAAATAAAACCATGAAAGCGAATATGATTATTTTTTTCATTTTATATATTTTTGAAAATAAACAGCTGCCAGTTTCCCAGCAGCTGCTTCGCCATACTATTATGGCAACCAACCAAAAACTAAATAGGCACTAAATTCGGGACAAAACAAGTGTTATAGCTGCATCGGTTTTACTTTTAAGGGCAATGGATGTGTTGTTAAAACTGGTTACTTCCCAGTCATTGTTTAGCAAATTGAAAGTTGCGTTTCCTGTGAAATTTAAGTCTAAATAGACTTCGGTTTCAGAAGCTACTTCATAAGTGCCTTGTATATCTTGTGCTGTGGCATTTGCTGTGTTTTCTGCTACTAAAGTTAAATCGTTAGAAAAACCTATAGTATAATCGGCATAAGTATTTGCGGTATTTACGCCAGCATTCATAAAAGATTCTACTTTAAACATACCTTCTGTTAATATTGTTTCTAGGTTATCTGCTTGATTTTCAGCTTCAGCTTCGGCATCTTCAATACCTAAACAATCATTAATACTTGCTTTTAAATCCATATCACTTGTTATGGTAATGTCTGTATCATTATTTAAAGTGGCCGTAATTGGGTAGCTAACTGAAAATAATTCATCGTCACCAAAGTTGTTCATATACGCATATAATTGTTGTTCGGTTTCAATAACCACACTTCCTGTTTGCTCAAAATTCAAGCTATAGGTTAACATGGTTATTGGAAAATCGAAGTCTAAACAATTAATGGCATTTTCAGCTTCGTTTTCGGCGTTTTCGCAAGCATCCATAAGGGCATCATATTCTGTTTGATTTGCAACTTGAACCTCTGTATAGTTGCTTAATTTAACAGTTAATGGAAATTGAAACTCGATTTTATCATCATTATTCGTAATCTGTCCTAAAATATTCAAAACCAAACTATAATCTGTTTGACTAAGTAATGTGATTTCGGTATCGTTAATGATTGTTGTTAAAGGAAATAATATAGAGGAGCAAGAATTGCCATCTAAAAAATCATCAAAACTACCATCATACATAGCAGAGCGTTCTAAATTACTGGCAGTTTGAGAATCTGCTGAGTTTGTATTTGGGTTTTGTCCGTTTTCGTTATCAATTTCATCTTGACAGGATGTGAATCCTAAAAAAGATACTAATAAAGTTGCTGTAAATAATTTTAAATTTTTCATGATACTGATTTTTTTGGGTTATTATTTTTTCTTTTTCATAGCGATTTTTTTTCGCTTTCTGTAAATAAGACAACTATGTTTGTTTTTACCCTACCTTTTTTTAAAAGAATATTTTTATGATAATGTATAATGAAGTCAAAAGGCACAAAACTAAAATGGTTATTAATATAATTTGAGTGATTTTAAAAATAGTTTCAGATTTCATTTGTTGATACGTATTCCTTTCCTTTTTATTTTAATTTATAAACTAAATAGGTAGAAACCAATAAACACGTAATTAAACCAATAGCTAATATAATTTCAATGACTTTAATAAAATTTTCTGTTTTCATGTTTTCTCATTTTTTTGTTATCTTACTATTAAGACAGCTATAAATGATTTTACCCTACTTTTGTGATTGTATTTTAATTTTCAGTCTTTATATAAGTACCATATGAACAGTAATGACTCTAAACTTTGCGAGGAAACCTATTTTAATGATTTCTATATTGAACACGTTCAACATGCCAGCAATTTCGCTTATTATAAATGTGGTAATAAAGATAATGCCTTGGATTTGGTACAGGATGCGTTTTCAAAAATTTGGGAAAATTGCTCTAAAATAGATTTTACAAAAGCAAAAACCTATTTGTTTACCACCATAAATAATTTGTTTTTAAATAAAGTGAAACACAATAAAGTGGTTTTGGAATATGCTAAATCGGCACCTTATATGGATAAGGATATTGAAAGCCCCGAATATGTATTAGAAGAAGAAGAATTTAAAAAGAAATTGCAAGGCGCTATTTCATTATTAACCGATGCCCAACGCGAAGTATTTTTGTTGAATAGAATTGATGGCAAAAAATATAGAGAAATAGCAGAACTATTAAACGTTTCTCAAAAAGCGGTTGAAAAAAGAATGTCGGGGGCTTTAAAGGTGTTGAGGGAACATATTGAGCAATTCTGAGTTCAGAATTGAAAAGGTAGGGTAAAAACAAGGATAGTTGTCTTAGAATTGTAGCGTAGTAAACATGAAAAACGAAAACAACATATTAAAATGGTTTGATGATCAGCTTTCAGAGCAAGAGATTAAAGATTTAAAACAATCTGAAAATCTTGAAACTTTGGATAAAATAGCGCATTATGCTTCGCAACTGCTAGCACCTAAAATAGATGCACAACAAGCATTGGAAGCTTTTAAGAAAAGAAAACACTCTAAAAAAGAACCCCAAGTGATTCCATTGAACTTTAAAACGTTTATGAAAATTGCTGCCATTTTGGTAATCACGCTTGGAGCATCCTATTTTTTATTCTTCAACAGCACTAAATCTTTTGAAACCCAAATAGGGCAGACAGAAACTTTAACTTTGCCAGATGCTTCTGAAGTTATTTTGAATGCACAATCCACTTTAAAATACAATAAAAAAACGTGGCAGGATAAACGGGATTTGGATTTAGAGGGCGAAGCATTTTTTAAGGTTAGCAAAGGACAAAAATTTACCGTTCATACAGCTGTTGGAACGGTTCAGGTTTTTGGAACCCAATTCAATGTTAAAGAGCGCGCCAGTTATTTTGAAGTACAATGTTATGAAGGTTTGGTGGGGGTTACTTTCAACAATAAAACCGTGAAACTATCTAAAGGGAAATCGTTCCGGGTTGTAAACGGAGCCATCCAGACGGTTGATGATTTTAAGACAGAAAACCCATCATGGATGCAAGCTGAATCAAGTTTTGATAGAATCCCGCTGAGGCAAGTAATTGACGAATTTGAAAGACAATACGATTTGAATGTTACTTTAAAAGATGTGGATGATTCTCAAATATTTATTGGCACATTTACTCATAAAGACAAAAATACAGCCTTACAATCCATAACAATTCCTTTAAAATTGAGTTATAAAATAGAAGGCAAACATGTTACGTTATATAAGTATGCAAAGTAAAAAATGGCTGGTTTATATATTTATAGGTTTTTTTCAATTTTGTTTCAGTCAAAGTAACACAGAAAAAAAACTATTAACAGAAATCATTGCTTCTGTAGAAACTAAGTTTGATGTAAAATTCTCTTATTCGTATGACGATGTTGTAGATGTTTCGGTTGAAAAACCAGCGGCTGATTTCAATCTTCAACAAACATTACAGTATCTAAACAGCAAAACGCTTTTAAATTTTAAGACTTTGGATAACCGATACATTACGGTATCTGTTATTGAAAAAACCATCAATATCTGTGGAGTTCTGGTTTCAGGAGCAAACAATAAGCCTTTATTTGGGGCTTCCATATCTATTGATAATACAAATAAAGGTGTTGTGTCAAATAATTTAGGTGAATTTCAACTGGAAAATGTGCCATTAAAATCGTTAATAACAATTTCGTATTTAGGTTTTAAAAGTCAACAAATTACAGCGGAATCATTGTTTAGTGAAGATGGATTCTGTAAAACAATTTTGCTTCAGGAAAGCAATGAAAACTTAAACCCAATTCTGATTACCAAATTCCTGACCGCTGGTTTACAAAAGCAAACGGATGGTAGTATGGTATTGAATACAGAAAAATTCGGGGTGATTCCTGGGCTTACCGAACCCGATATTTTACAATCCATTCAAGCTCTTCCGGGTGTGGAAAGTGTGAATGAAAGCATTGCGAACATCAATGTGAGAGGTGGTACAAACGACCAGAATTTAATGCTTTGGGATAACATCAAAATGTACCATTCAGGACACTTTTTCGGACTCATTTCTGCTTACAATCCCAACCTTACAAATAAAGTCATTGTTACTAAAAATGGTACAAGCAGTGAGTTTAGTGATGGCGTATCCAGCACCATCAATATGTTTACAAAAGATGAATTAACGGGGAAAGTTTCCGGTGGTGCAGGGATAAACCTGATAAGTGCCGATGCTTTTTTAGAAATACCCATTACAAAAAAGTTGGCATTGCATATATCTGGACGGCGTTCATTCACAGATTTTTTTGCATCGCCTGCGTATGATAATTATTTTGAACGAAGCTTTCAAGATAGTGAACTCACTACCAATAGCGATAACATTAGTGAAAGTAACCGCGCATCAGAATTTTTCTTTTATGATTATACGGCAAAATTATTATTTGATTTGAATGACAATCATCAATTTCGGGCCAATGTTATTGGTATCAACAATAATCTGGATTATAAAGAAAGTTACACTAACAGTAATGATAATACAGAATCTAAAACCAGTAATCTAAAACAAGAAAATATAGGAGCAGGGACGAATTGGAAAGCGAATTGGAGCGCTGATTTTAATACAGAATTCACAGCTTTTTATTCAAAATACCAAGTCAATGCCATTGATTACAGAATAGAAACCGACCAAAAACTCACGCAAACCAATACCGTTTTGGAAACTGAAGCCAAGTTTAAAACCACTTATAGAATCAATGATTATTTGAATTTTTTAAACGGGTATCAGTTTAGCGAAATCGGGATTTTAAACGAAACAACGGTAAGCGCGCCATCTTACGAGCGTACCAAAAAAAATGTGTTGTTGAATCATGCCATTTTTAGTGAGGTTGAATTCAATAAAAACAATACGTATTTCAGAATTGGGGCAAGGGCCAATTATTTTCAAAAATTTGATAGAATCTTAATAGAGCCGAGAGTAAATATCAGGCAAAAACTATCCAATCAGTTTGCCTTAAAATTGCAAGGCGAATTTAAAAACCAATCAGCTACACAAATAGTCGATTTTCAAGATGATTTTTTGGGTGTGGAAAACAGACGCTGGATATTGGCAAATGAACAGAATATACCCATTTCAGAAAGTAAACAGGCTTCTTTCGGGTTTGAATTCAATCAAGACAATTTGGTTTTGGATGTGGAAGGATTCTACAAAACCGTAGATGGTATAACGGCTTCCAATCAAGGGTTTTATAATAATTTTCAATATATAAACGCCACGGGGCGGTATGATGTAAAAGGCGTTGAGTTTTTGGCGAATAAAACATCCAAAAACTATAGCACGTGGTTGAGCTATACTTATAGTGTTAACGATTATGATTTTAAGAGTTTTACACCGTCTAAGTTCCCCAATAATGTAGATATTAGGCACTCTGTTTCTATGGCGTTTAATTATAGTTTTTTTGATGATTTAGAGGTTTCGGTAGGAAGTGTTTGGCGTTCGGGAAAACCATTTACAAAACCTGTAAACGGTAATGAAACGGTGCAAAATGGCAATGTTGTTTTGGTTAATTATGATGCGCCAAATAGTGAGAATTTAGATGATTTTATGCGTTTGGATGCTTCATTAAACTACAGTTTCAAGGTGTCAAAATCTGTAAAAGGGTCTTTGCGAGCAGGGGTTTTGAATATTTTGAATAGAGCCAATGTTATCAATAGATATTATGAAGTCAATCCGAACGACTCAGAATTAACCATCGAAGTAGATAATAAGTCCTTAGGCTTAACGCCTAATATGAGTTTAAGGCTTCGGTTTTAGACTTTAATAAGTATTGTTGAAATGTGTTTCTATATCGATTAAAACAAGTTTCAATGATTATTTTAGTATGTTTGTTTAACCCAAATTTTAAAATTATATGAAAAAATTAACCTTATTTATGTTGTTTTGTATGGCAACCATAGCTGCAAAAGCTCAAAACGATTTTGATGCACTTCTAGCAGCAGGTGTTGATGATGCCCAACGTTTTACTAATGATTATTTAGCTCCAGGAACCAATGGACTTATGTACAGTATGAATGCTAACTGGTTTAATACGGCAGATGCCAAGCCTTTGGGCGGCTTTGAGATTTCTATCATTGCCAATGCAGCATCTGTGAAAGATGATAATAAATCATTCTTAATGAATACAGATTTGTACAATAATGTACAGTTTTCAACAGGAGCAAGTTCGCAAATGGTTGCATCGGCGCTTGGTGATAATGACCCAGCAATTTTTGTGGATGTTGAATATCAAGACCCATTAGGAATTACCAGGACCACAACCATTGAATTGCCAACAGGCATCGGTTCAGAAAATATAAACTTACTGCCAACAGCTTTTATCCAAGGCGCATTGGGGCTCAGTAAAGGCATTGAATTAAAAGCACGGTTTGTGCCCAAAATCAAAACCGATGATGTTGAGTTAAGTATGTACGGTGCTGGATTGCAATTTGAGGTCACTAAATGGTTGCCCGCAGATAAATTACTACCAGTAGCTCTTTCTGGTTTGGTGGCCTATACGCATTTAGATGGTAATTATAATTTGTCAAGCACATCAGCTTTAGAAGGCGAAAACCAACGTTTGGAAAATGACACCAATACGTGGTTGTTCCAATTTATAGCTTCTACCAAGTTGCCTGTTATTAATTTTTATGGCGGTATTGGTTATATAAAAGGTAAATCAAAGTCTGATGTATTGGGAACTTACAGAGGCACTAATGGTATTTTTTATGAAGAGGTTACAGACCCATTCTCAGTTTCTAGCGAAGTCTCAGGTGTAAGAGGCACGCTTGGCACCAAATTAAAATTAGGGTTTTTTAGGTTGAATGCCGAATACCATTTAGCGGAGTTCAATGCGTTTTCAGTGGGATTGAATTTTGGCTTCAGATAATAGATTATTGTCAAAAAAATGTACTGAAAATTCCAAAATATATAATTGTTTCAGAATTAGTTAGTTTATTCTAAAAGTGCGATATTTATTCTCGCACTTTTTTTATTTAAAGTATTATAATTTGTAAATTCGCATGACTTAAATCATAAAGTTTTCGGTTTAAATCATGGAAGTTTGTGTCATAAATTCAATAACAAATCATAAAAATTAAATAAAATGAAAATTACAGTTGTAGGTGCAGGAGCCGTGGGTGCAAGTTGCGCAGAGTACATTGCTATTAAAGATTTTGCAAGCGAAGTTGTTTTATTGGACATTAAAGAGGGCTATGCAGAAGGAAAAGCCATGGATTTAATGCAAACCGCATCATTGAACGGGTTTGATACAAAAATCACCGGTATTACTAATGATTACAGCAAAACGGCAAACAGTGATATCTGTGTGATCACATCAGGGATTCCGCGTAAACCGGGCATGACCCGTGAAGAGTTGATCGGTATCAATGCAGGTATTGTAAAAACCGTATCGTCAAGCCTTATCGAGCATTCGCCAAACACCATCATTATTGTAGTGAGTAATCCAATGGATACTATGGCGTATTTGGTGCACAAATCAACCAACTTGCCTAAAAACCGAATCATCGGTATGGGCGGCGCTTTAGATTCTGCGCGTTTTAAATACAGATTGGCGGAAGCTTTAGAAGGACCAATAAGCGATGTAGATGGTATGGTCATTGGTGGTCATAGCGATACAGGCATGATTCCTTTAACACGTTTGGCAACCAGAGCTGGTGTACCGGTTTCTGAGTTTTTATCAGAAGAAAGATTGACCCAAGTTTTAGAAGATACTAAAGTAGGTGGCGCAACATTAACCAAATTATTAGGAACCTCTGCGTGGTATGCGCCAGGTGCTGCTGTTAGCGGTTTGGTTCAGGCCATTGCTTGCGACCAAAAGAAAGTATTCCCATGTTCTGTGTTGGTTGAAGGTGAATATGGTTTGAACGATATTTCAATAGGAGTGCCTTGTATCATTGGTAGAAACGGTATTGAAAGCATTGTAAATATTTCATTGAATGATGCTGAAAAAGCCAAAATGCAAGAAAGCGCTGAAGGCGTTAGAAAAGTAAATGATTTATTGGAGTTGTAATATTCAATATTCATAATGGATATTTATATAAAGACTGTAGCAATACAGTCTTTATTTTTTTTATATTTGGCGCATGAAGCAAAAATGGTACATCAGTACTTTAATTATCATACTTACCTTAATAGGTGTTGTTTGCGAGCAGCAAGTTTCCTTGCCAAATCAGGAAATTGTATTGCAGTTTACAGATGCAAGGGTCTCTACTGAAGATGCTCAAAATACCCTTGAGCTTGTAAAAAAACAATTGCAAGATTTAGGTGTAGAGAACATAAAAGTAAAGGAGCAAGCCACAGGAAGTATAAAAATCACGTATTATAGTGATGATGATGTTGCCTTAATAAAACAAATACTTTCTAAAGAGCATAGTTTATCACTTGATTATGTGCCTTTCAGTCAAGAGGAATCGGATTCAAGATTGCCTTCAAAAGAAATCCCAATTACTTACAATCTTGATGTGCATGAAATCCAAAAAAGCCATGATGCCCATTGGAATTTAAACGGCACGCTGGTTTTAGATGTCAAGCAGAAAACCAATCATTTTTTCAGTCCTAATGTGTATGCTTCTTTCTCTGAATTAGAAGCTAAGGATAAAGAGGCGGTTTCAAAAGTCGCTTTTAAAGTAAATAAGCATATTGCCATAGCAATAAATAGTATTCCACACAGCATACCCGAAGTTAGAGCGGGGCCTATTTGTTAACACACACTTCAATATTTAAGACAGTTCTTGTATCAATATATAGAGTTGTCACAATCTTATTCAACATAAAAAATTGTCAAATCATTAGGTAAATGATATATTTGCCCTCCCGAAAATTATCGGGATTAACAATTGACCTAAAAAATATAAAATAATGCAAAATAAAGGATTAGTAAAATTATTTGCCCTTTTGTTTGGTTTGGTTAGTATCTACCAATTGTCATTCACATTTAAAGCCAGCCAAATTGAAAATAATGCCAATGAAATGGCCATTAGTAAAATTCCGGATACTGAAGATGGTTATAGGGAAAAACGCAGCCAAGAAGAGGCTAGCTATTTAGAATCGATAGCTACAGATACCGTTTTTAATATTGGTATCGCAAAATTCACATATAATGATGTGAAAGAAAAATCCATGAACCTTGGTTTGGATTTAAAAGGGGGTATCAACGTCATTCTTCAAATATCAGTAAAAGATATTTTAAAAGGATTGGCAAACCATACGAAAGACCCTGTTTTCAACAAAGCTTTGGATGATGCTTCTGAAATTCAAAAAAACAGCCAGAACACGTATTTAGAAGATTTCTTTACGGCGTTTGACGCCATTAAAGGCGATACTAAATTAGCGTCTCCAGATATTTTTTACACTAAAGATTTAGATGGCGAAATTGACGGCACCATGTCTGATGATGAGGTTAAAACAGTTATCGCAACTAAAATCGATGAATCCATCGTATCGGCTTTTGAAGTATTGCGTAAGCGTATTGATGGGCTAGGGGTGACCTCTCCAAACATTCAGCGTTTAGGGTCTTCGGGACGTATTTTAATTGAATTGCCAGGGGTTAAAGATGTAAAGCGGGCAGAACAGTATTTTACAACCACCGCACAATTGCAATTTTGGGAAGCCTATAAAGGTGAACAGTTTTTTCCGTTTTTAGCACAGGCCAATGAGACTTTAAAAGGGATTGTAGATGCCAATAAAACTTCAGAAGCTATAGAAAACCAAGAATCAGAAGAAGATAATAAAATTGATGACCTTTTAGGCGATGCTGCTACAGATTCTACTGCGGTGGCTGAGGTAAATCCAATTTTCGATTTAATCAGAGGACAAGGATATCAAAACGGCCCTGTAATCGCAAGATTTGAAGTTAAGGACAAAGAAACAGTCCTTAATTATTTAAACATGCCACAAGTAAGAGCCTTATTGCCAGTGGAACAACGTTATGTGAAATTTGCCTTTGGAAAAACTGAAAAAGATAGTGAAATAGTTGATTTATA
>CAXBNH010000084.1:0-10767 GCA_963976905.1 uncultured Algibacter sp. | reverse complement strand
ACAACAAGGCCTTCAACAAGCAGAAGACGCTAACAATTTTGGTTGGTTAGTTGGAAAGCCCCGCGATAAGTATGCCTCAAAGCTACATCGTGGGGTTTTCTCTTTTATTCTTTTCTGTATTTCTTCAATACATACAGCGCACGCATCCCAATAGAATGTTTAACTTTGCTCTCAAACCATTTAGTTGCTATTTTAAGAATGATACACATTCACGAAAAGACATTACAAGATTTAGAGTTTTTAACGGTTTTGAACCAAGTGAGCGAGCATTGCTTAACCGCTTTGGGAAACGAGAAAACATTACAGATTTCCCCATATAAAACCAAGGAAGATTTACAGAATGCCTTACTATTGACCAATGAATACCTATCGTCTTTTCAGAATGATAACCGCATACCCAATCATGGATTTGATACCATTACCAAAGAGCTAAAACTCTTGCGTATTGAAAACACCTATTTGGACATACACGGATTTAAAAAAATAGCAGCACTCTCTTTGACCACGAATGAAATAGTCAGTTTCATCAATAAATTCAAAGAATACTATCCCACGCTCAACACTTCTGCCTCACATATTGAAGTTACCAAAGCCATTATTGAAAAAATAGATGCCAATATTGACCGCTTTGGGGATATAAAAGACAACGCTTCAGATTTGCTTTTTGAACTGCGCCAGTCCATCAACAGCATCAAAGGGAAAATAAACCAGAGTTTTACCACCGCACTACACACCTATCACAATCTGGAATATTTAGATGATATTAGGGAAACCGTAGTGGAAAACAAACGGGTTTTGGCCGTAAAAGCCATGTACCGGCGTAAAGTGAAAGGCGCCATTATGGGTGGTAGCAAAACAGGTAGCATTGTTTATATTGAGCCTGAAACAACCCTGCAATACACCCGCGAACTCAATAATCTCGAATACGAAGAGCAAGAGGAAATCATCCGTATCCTTAAGGAAATGACCAACTATATGCGTCCATTTTCTGATCTTCTAAAAGATTCGCAAGAGTTTTTAATCAATTTGGACGTCATTTCCGCAAAAGCAAAATATGCCAAATCCATGAACGGTATCCTTCCAGAAATATCAGAAGACAAAAGCATGTTGTTGCGGGATGCTTATCACCCACTACTCTATCTGAATAATTTAAAAAAGCAAGCAAAAACCTTTCCGCAGACTATTGAACTAAAACAAGATAGCCGTATTATCGTGATTTCTGTGCCCAATGCCGGTGGAAAAAGCATCACTTTAAAAACGATAGGGTTATTGCAAGTGATGTTGCAAAGTGGTATGTTAATCCCAGTACATGAGCGCAGCAAGGTTTGTCTGTTTGATAGGATTTTAAGTGATATTGGAGACAATCAATCCATTGAAAACCATTTGAGCACTTACAGTTATCGCCTCAAACAAATGAATTATTTTTTGAGGAAGTGCAACAAAAATACGCTTTTTTTAATTGATGAATTTGGAACCGGAAGTGACCCCGAATTGGGTGGTGCTTTGGCAGAAACTTTTTTAGAGGAATTTTACCATCGGGAAGCTTTTGGTATTATAACCACCCACTACTCCAATTTAAAGATTTTGGCAAATGAGTTGCCAAATATGCTCAATGCCAATATGCTTTTTGACGAACGCACTTTGGAACCGCTTTTTAAACTCGTTATCGGTCAAGCCGGAAGTAGTTTCACCTTTGAAGTCGCGCAAAAAAACGGCATTCCGTTTAGTTTGATAAACCGTGCAAAAAAGAAAATCGAGCGCAGTAAAGTCCGCTTTGATGCTACCATAGCTAAACTCCAAAAAGAACGCAGCAAACTTGAAAAAACAGGGCAATCGTTAAAACTGAATGAAAAGAAAAAAATTGAAGAAGCCGATAAGCTAGAGGAAATCAATGGGAAAATCCAAAAGAAACTGGAAAGCTACCAAGAATTGTACGATAGCAACCAACGCTTGATTTACCTTGGACAAAAAGTAAACGACCTTGCTGAAAAATATTTTGACAATAAGCAGAAAAAAGAATTGATGGGCGAACTTTTCAAAGTGGTTCAAATAGAAAATTCTAAACGCAAAAGAGTTTCGGCAAAAGATAAAAAAGTAACGAAAGCCAAAGAAAAAGCGGTTAAAGAAGAAGCCGAAAAAGTAGTGACCGTGATTCGTGAAAAGAAAAAAGAAGCCAAGAAAAAAGCCATTGAATCTCCAAAACCTAAAGCTATTATTAGAATTGGCGATCGTGTTCGTATGGAAGATGGACGCGCTATAGGTACCATCGATAAAATTGAAAAGAATAAAGCTGTTGTAAATTATGGCATATTTACAACTAATGTGAGCATCGATCAGCTGGAACTAGTGGAAGCTATGAAAAAATAAAAAGAATGATTAAAAAGAAAAACATCATTGGGATTTGTGGAAGTGCCAGTCAAAACTCTACAAATTTATCCATTCTTAAATTAATAGCTTCATCGTTAAAATTTGATTTCAATATAGAAATAATAAATGATTTAGCAGAATTACCACATTTCAAAACAGAACTTACTGATAAAAATATACCTGAAAAGATTGTTGAATTCCGTAATAAAATCGCAAATGCAGACGGGATCATCATTTGTACACCTGAATATGTTTTCAGTATTCCGAGTGGTTTAAAAAACATGATTGAATGGTGCGTATCTACAACTGTTTTCTCTGATAAACCCACTGGACTTATTACAGCTTCCGCAAGTGGCGTAAAAGGGCACGAACAATTGAAACTCATTATGGAAACCGTCCAAACCATTTTCACTAACGAAACAACACTTTTAATTCAAGGAATAAAAGGAAAAATCAATACAGAAAATGAAGTTTTAGATGAAAAAACGGGAACTGAACTAGATAAATTCATTCAGTCATTTAAGAATCTAGTTAAGTTTTAAAACAATGGTAAACCTTCCAAAACACAAAAAGCTTATTCTATTTGACGGTATTTGCAACCTTTGCAATAGTTCAGTACAGTATATTATAAAGCATGATAAAAAAGATGTTTTTATGTTTACTGCTTTGCAAAGTAAAACTGGTCAAAAGATAATTAAAGAATTCAATATTGATACTACTAAAACAGATTCCATTCTGCTTTATGCTCCCGAAAAAGGCATTGAATATAAATCTACCGCTGCTTTAAAAATTGCATTGTATTTAGGTTTTCCTAGAAATTTAATGGGCGTATTTTTTATAATCCCAACATTTATTAGAAATTGGGTTTATGATTATATTGCAAAAAACCGCTATAAATGGTACGGAAAAAAAGAAGCTTGCATGATTCCTACTCCCGAATTGAAAAGTATGTTTTTGGATTGATTTCACCACTTTTCAGGGAACCAAACTCCCCCACTCGGTCCAAGAGCCATCGTAAACCGAAATATTTTTATAATCAGACATATCAGCCCCCAAAGCCAAAATACAAGCTGTAATTCCAGAGCCACAGGAAAATATAATCGGGTCTTCTTTTTTAGCCAAGGCATTAAAAATGGGTTCTAATTCATTTGAATCCTTAAGCCTATTACCAGTTATCAAATTTTTAAAAGGCAAGTTTACGGAATTTGGAATAGTGCCACGCCGAAGTCCTTCACGAGGTTCATCGACCAAAGAAAGAAACCGTTCTTTAGAGCGCGCATCCATAATAGTATGTGTTTTGTTTTTTGAAGCCGTTTGCATACCCTCAAAAAACACCATGTATTTTTGCTGGTAATTTGCAACAAAATCGCCCATTTTAATTTTAAATATTTTTGATTTTTCTGTGGATAAATGGGCTTTTTCCCATTCTGGAAAACCACCATTAAAAACCGCTACATTTTTGTGTCCCATTGCTTTAAACAACCACCAAACCCTAGCACTTGAATAAATGCCCTTATCGTCATAAACCACAATGGCACTATTTTTATGGATGCCCAAAGCCTGTGCTTCTTTTGTGAATTGTGATTCTGATGGAAACGTACTTGGAAAAGGTGCTTCCGTATCACTAAAACTATTTTTTATATCAAAAAAACGAGCCTTAGGGATTTGATTATTAGAAATATCAAATACTTTGTTGATGGTGCCATCTAAAACAATCAAGTTTTCAGCATCTAAATGCTCGTAAAGCCATGTCACTGAAACGATGGGAGATGGTATTGAAATATATGACATCTTTAAAATATACTTAAGTTAAGAATCCAAATCAAATGTTTCCGTGGGATTGTTGGTCGTTTTATAATCCATCATATTCTCACTATTACCAATAATGGAGCAAACTGTGGCATCACCCGTAACGTTTACTACGGTTCGGAACATATCTAAAATTCGATCCACAGGAAAAATAATAGCGATCCACGCGGGGTTCAATCCAACAGAATCCAAAACCACAATCAGCATAACCAAACCGGCGCTTGGTACGGCAGCCGATCCAATGGAAGCCAAGGTCGTGGTAATAACCACCGTTAGTTGCTGACCAATAGTCAGATCTATCATGTGCATTTGTGCTAAAAATATAACAGCAACCGCTTGGTACAAACTGGTACCATCCATATTTACGGTTGCACCGATAGGCAATACAAAGCTGCTTATTTTCTTGTCAACGCCCAAATTTTGTTCTACACATTCCATGGTTACCGGCAAAGTGGCCGCACTACTTGAGGTTGAAAACGCTAAGGTTTGCGCCGGCCCCATCGCTTTGAAAAAACCTAAATAAGGTACTTTTTTTACAAACAGTTTTAAAATCCCTGGATAGATAGCGAAAATCATTAGCAACAAACCTATTAGAACCGTTAATGAGTACCAGCTCAGCCCTTTAAAAATCTCAATAACTTTACCAATATCATCGCCCGCCATTTTACATACCACGCCCGCTAATAAAGCAAACACAAAAAACGGTGCGGCCTGCATGACCAAATCCACCATTTTTAAAAATACTTCATTGATACCATCAACAAGTATAAGCACAGGTTGTGATTTTTCATTGGGAATGAACAGCAAACAAACACCAAAAAACAGCGCAAAAAAGATGATTTGCAACATCAATCCGTTATTGGAAAGCGAATAAAAAAAGTTTTCGGGCACAATATCCACCAATGGTTGTAGTGGTGATACGTTTTTTTGCTTGGTGGCTTTTTCAATTTTATCGGAGACGGAAGCTTCTTTTAATTCTGCTTTTGATAATTTGGAAATTTCTTGGGCGCGTTCAAAAAATTGGGGGTTCTTCAAGTAATTCACGCCGTCTTTAATCTCATGGCCTTCGGCATCTGCCCAAATTTCGTAACTGATACGGTTATCAATCCTGCTTTGTTCATCTATCAACTTGCCAGGTTTTATGGTGTTTACCAATCCCAATCCCAACGAAATGGCCATAACCGTGGTCACTAAATAAATCAACAAGGTTTTGCCGCCCATACGCCCCAAACTAGATGGGTCACCAATATTGGCCACGCCACCAATGATGGAAAATAACACCAAAGGCACCGCAATCAACTTCAAAAGATTTATAAAAATTGTGCCGAACGGGTCTATCCAATTGATAGTAAAAGAACTCCAACCTAAAGTGCTTGAAAGCAAGGCCCAAATAATACCAAGCGTCATCCCTATTAATATTTTCCAATGTAGTGCTAGTTTTTTCATAAAGTTAAATGGCCTATCAGATTTAAGAGAACAAGATAGGTATTTTATGCTTTTATAAAAATATGGAATGGCTGCTTTTTAATAGGTATGTATATGCTAATGTAAGTTAACGTGTAAAATGTAAGAATTACAAGCAGCAAACAATGACAAACTTAAAGAATAACAAAAGATAGCAAACAGGTTTAGCCCCGATTGAAGTGGCATCCTTTTTAAAACTTAAATAAGTACAAATTTTGATTGGAACTGATATTCAATAGATTGCTTCGTCGTTCCTCCTCACAAAGAATTCGTTTTAAAAAGATATAACTGAAAGCGGGAAATAGCTTTTAAAAAAACTAACCATAAAGCTTATTGATCAAATAAAAATCTGCAATTACCAAAGCAGCCATGGCTTCTACAATAGGCACCGCGCGTGGCACCACACAAGGGTCGTGGCGACCTTTGCCGTGCATTTGACCACTTTACCTTCTTTATCGATGGTTTCGTATTCTTGAATAAGCGTGGCTACGGGCTTGAAAGCCACATTGAAATAGATGTCCATGCCATTGCTAATACCGCCTTGAATACCACCAGAATAATTGGTTTTTGTACTACCGTCGGAATTAAAAGCATCATTATGGTCGCTGCCATACATGGTGCTGCCGTGAAATCCGCTACCGTACTCAAAACCTTTTACAGCGTTTATGGATAGCATGGCCTTGCCGAGTTCGGCATGTAATTTATCGAAAACAGGTTCGCCCAAACCAACGGGGACATTTTTAATCACACAACTTACAATACCACCAACGGTATCGCCTTTGCCGCGCACTTCTTTGATATAGGTTTCCATGTTTGTCGCCATGTTTTGGTCTGGACAACGCACAATATTGGATTCTACTTTGGTTAGGTCTAATTCCGTGTAAGGCTTATCAAGTTTCATAGTGCCAACGCCCGAAACGTAAGCCGTAATCTCAATATTTTTAAGCATTTGTTTAGCTATGGCACCAGCAACCACACGGCATGCAGTTTCACGAGCTGAACTGCGACCACCACCACGGTAATCCCGTACACCGTATTTTTTATCGTACGTATAATCTGCATGGCTTGGTCGGTAACTATCTTTGATATGACTATAATCATGTGATTTTTGATTGGTGTTTTCAATCACAAAACCAATGGAAGTTCCCGTGGTAACGCCTTCAAAAATACCGGAGTAAAATTTTACCGTATCGGGTTCTTTTCGTTGCGTTACAATGGCAGATTGCCCTGGTTTACGTCTATCAAGTTCATCTTGAACGGCATCTAAATCTAATGCAATACCAGATGGGCAACCATCAATGACACCGCCCAAAGCAGGCCCATGAGATTCGCCATACGTAGTAAGGGTAAACAGTTTTCCAAAGGAATTTCCAGCCATAATTAGAATTTTCGGCTAAATTAAACTTTAACCATGAATTTCACTAATTTGCATTCATAAAATCGTTTCCCAATAAGTAATTATTGATTTTGAATTTTCATAAAATAAAAGATAACTTTTAGGTAACAAAACCCTTATGATTATTTAATCGACTGATAACCTTAAGTTTAAATATGAATCTGTAATTTGTATCAAAACGATATCTTTTGATTAAACGAAAACTAGAAATTGCCGTTATATCTGATGTCCACTTGGGGACTTACGGCTGCCAAGCCAAGCAACTGCTCACGTATTTAAACAGTATACAACCCAAAAAGCTTATTTTAAATGGCGACATTATTGATATTTGGCAATTTAGTAAGCATTATTTTCCAAAACCCCATTTACGAGTTATCAAAAAGATTATTGATATGGCTTCAGAAGGCGTGGAAATCATCTATATAACCGGTAACCATGATGAAATGCTACGCAAATTCAGCGGTTTGACCATTGGAAAAATTTCCATTGTAGATAAATTGGTTTTGGAATTGGACGGCAAAAAAGCATGGTTTTTTCATGGCGATGTGTTTGATATTTCCATTCAAAATGCGAAATGGCTAGCCAAATTGGGAGGTTATGGTTATGACTTTTTGATTTTACTGAACCAATCTGCCAATTGGATTTTAGAGCGCTTAGGAAAAGAACGCTATTCGCTTTCCAAAAAAATAAAAAATAGCGTGAAGAGTGCCGTGAAATTTATCAATGATTATGAAAAAGTAATTTCAGACTTGGCGATTGAAAATGGTTATGACTATGTGATTTGCGGGCATATCCACCAACCCAAACAAGCGTACAAAAAGAATAAACACGGCAAAACCCTGTATTTGAATTCTGGTGATTGGGTTGAAAACTATACGGCTTTGGAATATCAATTTAAACGTTGGAAAATATACCATTACGACAAAGACAAACTAACCCCTTTTTACGCAGACGACGATATCAAAAACATGGATGTGAAAGATTTGATTGCTGCTATTACTATTTTTGAACCTCACAACGCAAAGTTTAATAAGTCCTAAATTTCGTTGTATTTACATCTATTCATTACATTTGCAGGTAATTAAACTTAACATTTGAATGAATTGGATTTTACTCATTATTGCAGGCTTATTTGAGGTCGCTTTTGCCACATGCTTAGGAAAAGCAAAAGCATCAACAGGTAGCGAAATTACATATTGGTATGTTGGATTTTTTATCTGTTTAGCCCTGAGCATGTACCTCCTTGTAAAAGTGACCCAAGAACTGCCTATTGGTACGACTTATGCCGTTTGGACTGGCATTGGCGCTGTGGGAACCGTACTTGTTGGTATCTTTGTATTTAAAGAACCCGCAACATTTTGGCGTTTATTTTTTATTACGACTTTGATTGCATCTATTATAGGACTAAAATTTGTTTCGAAATAAAGAATTTCTTGAAACAAAATTCTACTATTTAGATTCCCGTTTTCACGGAAATGATAATTTCAACGGAAACCCCGACGCAGAGCCTCGAAGAATTATTTTCGATTAAAATCCATTAAACCAAAGCTTCTCTCAAAACAGAAATAGGATGTTTTGCTATGCGCCCAGTACCATCTTTAATTTGATGCCTACAACTGGTACCATTTGCTGAAATAACAACATCTTCTGAAGCTTTTCTAACCGCAGGAAACAAGGTTTGCTCCCCTATTTGCATGCTCACACTGTAATGCTCTTTCTCATAACCAAAACTTCCTGCCATACCACAGCAACCGCTTGGAATGATAGTTACCTTATAATTTTTAGGCAAGTTCAAAATAGCAAAACTAGAAAGTTGATTGCTCAACGCTTTTTGATGGCAATGTCCGTGGAATTTAATGGTTTTAGATGCTTTTGTAAATTGCTTTGGTTTTATATTTCCCAGTTCAATTTCGTTCTGAATAAATTCTTCAATTAAAAAGGTATTTTTAGATAAGGCTTCTGCGGAAGTTTTATCATCTGCCAATCTTAAATATTCATCTCTAAACGTTAAAATTGCGGATGGTTCGATACCGATAAGTGGTGTTTCCGAAGTAATTAAATCTTTAAAAATAGTCACGTTTCTATTGGTTAAATCTTTCGCTTTTTCTAACAATCCTTTTGATAAAAAGGCACGTCCAGATTCTTGGTTGCCAATTACTTTTACCTCATAATTCAACCCCGTTAAAAGCTTGATGGCATCCATACCAATTTCAGTATCTAAATGATTAGTAAATTCATCATTGAACAAATAAACCGTTTTTATGAATTCACCGTTAGTCAGCTTATTTATAGCTGGATGAAATAATTTACTTAAACTTTTATTTGAAATTAATGGAAGACTTCTTTCTTTAGCAATCCCGAAGGATTTTTTCAAAATAGACGCCGTAAATCCATTAGAAAATACAAAATTTGAAAGCTTTGGAAAATGACTACCCAACTGGTTTAACTGATTATTGTAAGCGAATAATTTAGTCCTCAACGGCACACCATTTTCTTTCTGATATTGGTATTGAAATTCTGCTTTCAAACTCGTCACATCCACACTACTTGGGCATTCACTCGCACAAGCCTTACAGCTTAAACACAAATCGAAAACATCTTTAAGTTCTTTATGATTGAATTTATTTGTTTTATCAGAATTTGTTAAAAACTCACGCAACGCATTAGCTCTGGCTCTGGTGGTATCTTTTTCATTTCTAGTAGCCCTGTAACTGGGACACATCGTACCACCAAATTCTGGTAGTTTCCTGCAATCTCCAGAACCGTTGCATTTTTCAGCTTCCCTAAGAATGCCCATAGATGCTGAAAAATCCATCATGGTTTCTATTTCTGGTTCTTTTCTATCTACGTCATAACGCAAATTTTGATCCATAGGAAAGGCATCCGCAATTTTTCCTTGGTTAAAAACAGTATCACTATCAAAAGCTGTTTTAATGCGTTTTAAAATATTGTAATTGACGGTTCCTATCAGCATTTCAATAAATTCGGCACGCACAATACCATCACCGTGTTCACCACTCATCGACCCTTGGTATTTTTTTACCAAATGTGCTACATCAGTGGTTATCTTTCTAAATAAAACGATGTCTTCACTTGTCTTCAAATTCAAAATAGGCCGTAAGTGCAATTCTCCTGCACCTGCGTGGGCGTAATAAATAGCGTCTTGGTTATACCCTTTCATCAACTGCGTAAATTCCTGAATATAGTTTGCCAAATCCGGAAGTGCCACCGCCGTATCTTCAATGCAGGCAGCGGATTTTTTATCGCCGATAATATTGCCTAAAAGTCCTAAACCCGCTTTACGGAGTTCCATGGCTTTATCAATGTCGTCGCCAATAAGTATGGGAGACGCGTAACCCAATCCAGAATTTTCAATGCTATCAAATAGTCTTTGAGCTTGCTCTTTAGCTTCTTTTATGCTATTTCCCCGCACTTCGCACATTAAAATGGCTTTGGGGTCACCTACAATACAAGCTCTGTTTTCTTGCTGGGTCTTGTTGCGTTTGGTACAATCTAAAATGGTTTTATCCATCATTTCGCAGGTGTACAAATCGTGCTGCATGACCAATTCCACCGCCATTAAACAGGTTTCTATACTTTCAAAATGCGGCATGACCATGATACTTTCTTCAGGCGGAAGTTTATCTAATTTTAAAGTAATTTCCGTAGTAAATGCCAAAGTGCCCTCGCTTCCCGAAAGCAATTTACACATATTGAATGCTTCTGAAACA
>CAXBNH010000083.1:0-10851 GCA_963976905.1 uncultured Algibacter sp. | reverse complement strand
AAATCTATCTTTTTTACTAATAAAATCTAATCAAATATTAATCGAACTCAGGTTACTAGATTTTTTTGTAATTCTTCTAGACTTTCATAAACAATATGTGGATAATGATTTGTATCAAAATGTGTTTTAGAAAAGTCATTTTTACTACACGTATAGATTACTGACTTATTCATCCCTAAAGCATAACCCGATTCAAAATACACACCATGCTTTTGCTCTGTAAAATCTGCAACCAAAAATTTACTTTTTTTTATACTTGCAATTATTGCATCGTTTATTGTCACATCACTTTCATAATGAATTTCATCAACAATTAAGGGTATATAACCACAACTCTTTATTGCAGCTTTTAGTGCTAGTCGTAAATCTTTCATAGATTCAGAAAAAGACATTGCTATAAAACAATTTTTAGAATTATCTCCTGATTCTTCTATATCTATTACATACTCAAGCCCCTTAAAACTAAACTTAATTTCAAGGAAATTAATTCCGAAACCAATATTATTCGTAAAATTTATCATTCCAAGATCATCCAAAGTATCGAGAAAAAAAAGAATTTCATTACTATTCTTGAAATACAGTTTTTTAACTACCAATTCAAATTTTTCATCAAAAATAATCTTAATTAGACTTCCTTGATATTCCTGTAAATTAGATAAGTATGAAATCAAGTTATCAAGTTTTCTTTTTAATGTTTTTGGAACGTCTGCCTGTTTAATAATAGTTTCAAGACGCTCATTAGTATATATTGTATTTTCAGGCTCATATTCAAACTTATTATTTAAAATAAGACCTTGAATTATATGTTTATTAGATTCAATAAATTTTGAATTTTCATGATTCCAATGAAATTGAAAAAAATAATTTTTTCCAGCATAATCAATTTTATATTCTATTCCATCAAAACTACTCGATATATTAATAGTTGATGAGTCAGTTATAAAGCAACTACTAGGAGCATCATATAATCCCATATTTTTTATTTAATTTTTAAACCAACTGATATTCCTTAGATTTATTAGTCAATTCCATCAAGTTTTTCACATCCAATTTCTTCATCAAGTTAAAACGGTGCACTTCGGCAGTTCTTCTACTAATGTCCAATTCTTCGGCAATATCTTTATTGTTTTTCAATTGCAGAACCAGTTTTAATATTTGCTTTTCGCGTTTGGTAAGATTGAAAGGGTCTTCTTCTTTAGCTACAGCAATTATTGGCTTGACCGCATTTCCTTTAGACACATAGTGATTCATAATAATAGCAGATACGTCGCCAGTAAAATACTTGCCCCCTGATGCCACGGTATGTATTGCTTTCAAAAACTCTTCTTTACTCGCTCCTTTTAATAAATACCCATCAGCGCCGGCTTCAATCGCTTTTACTACGTATTCTTCGGAATCGTGCATGGAAAGCACCAAGGTTTTTATGCCTAAGTTCTTTTTGGTAATTTCCGTAACCACCTCAATGCCATTCATTTCAGGCATACGAATATCCACTATCAATAAATCTGGTTTATTTTTTTTTACAATGTCGAGGGCTTCTTTTCCATTAGATGCTTCATCAATAACCTGAATACCAGACTGATCCTCTAAAAGTGCTTTAATGCCGTCTCTTACTAAAACATGATCATCTGCCAAAACTACTTTTATAATATCCATTGCCATTTTTTTTGAGTATAAATATAATAATTTTTAAGTAATACTACTTACTTCTTCCATAGGAACGTTTAAGGTAACCCGAGTCCCTTTATTGGGTTCAGAATTAAGAAAAAGCCGTCCATCTATATATTTGATACGCTCTTTCATAAAAGTCATCCCCATACCACCATCGCCATTCTTAACATTTTTGACTTTACTTGGATCAAAACCCTTTCCGTTGTCATCAATCACAATACTAAGTATATTTTTGCTGCTGGAAATAGACACAATAATATGGTCTGATTCCGCATATTTTATAGCGTTGTTGATGGCTTCTTGCACAATTCTGTAAATATTGATTTCGGTAAGCGAATCCAATCGCTCATTAAAATCATTCTTGTTAAAAAGCACAATATTTTTGCCCGTGAGCTTTGCCAGTTCTTTGGTGAGCTTTGCCAATGCTGGCACAATACCATGGTCTGAAAGTTCTGGAGGTGTTAAATTGAAGGTGGCCGTTCTCACGCCTTTTATAATATTGGAGGTAAGTTCTTTTAAATGTTCAATTTTAGAAGCGGTTTTATCAATATCACTAATATCGATGCTTTCCAGATTATATTTCAGTCCCGTTAGCATTTGTCCGATGCCATCATGCACATCTTTGGCTATACGGTTTTGCTCATTTTCCTGATTTTCAATGATTTTACTGGAGATTATTTTTTGCTGGCTCATTTTCTCCTCAAAACTTTCCTTAATGAGCCGTTCAATTTCAAGCTGGGCTTCTTTTCGTTCTGTGATCTCTGAAGCAATGATAAGCAGTTCTGATGTATCATCCGTAGGATTGAAAGGGATAATTGCCATTTCCAGCCATACATCTTTACCATCTTTTGAAAGTGCTTTTACTTCGCCCTGCCAGCCTGTTTTCTTGTTCTTGGCTATTAAATTTTCAATAATCAATTGCTCTTTTTCGTTTGACGACAAAACTTCAGCAAAATTCATGCTCGCATTAAACTTGCTGAACTTGAAAAGCCGCGAGAACTTATTGCCCATGTGCACAATCGTGCCGTTGGAATGAATACGGGCAAACAACAGGGTTTCGTCCATGGCATGGCTCAACGCCCTTAATTCCTTATTGGATTTCTCTTTGGCCTCGCTCAACACATCCGCATCAAAAGCCATTTTTTTAGCTCGTTTTTCAGCAATCAATAATTCCGCCAAACTGTTTTTAACCGTTACCGCCGTAGGCCAGAATATAAATAATAATTCAGCTAATAATATCAACAACGTGAAAGCCATCAGCAAAACCTCCAATTTGCGCAACCAACTGACTTTAGCATCAGCCTCCAAATCAAATTGGTTTACAATCTGATCCATCATCCTTAAAAAACCACCTTCGTATTGGGTCACTTTTTCAATATCGTCATTTAATACTTGTACTGAAATGGATGGATTTTCCTCAATGGCTTCAATAATGGTTTTAGATGATTCATTAATGGTGTTAAAAGTGGGGTTTAGCTCGCTAAACATGTCAGCTATAATAGCACTATTATGTCCAGGCAGCCCAAGACTGTCATTTCCCATTTGTAGGGAACGGTGAGACAACCGCCACAATGCCAAGGTTTCCTTTAACTTGTCTTTGAGCGCAATTTTATTTTCTTGTGAAGCTTCCGTGGAAAGTGACAGAATCTCTTTGGTCAGCTTTTGGCTCAACATACGTTGCCTACCCGCTACGTTAATGACAGAAGAATCACTTTGTTGATCGTTAAGATGCTTGCGCACAAGAATTTGACTGATGATTACTGATAGCGCAATAGCACTTAAGGCAATAATATACAACCGACTTAACTTTTTAAAAGTACGCTGATCTAATGAATTGCCTTTATTGCTCATGTAGTGTTATTTTTAAGCTAATGCTTTTTTAATTAATTCTAGATCCTTTTCTGAATAGTTTAATTTTAACGCAGCTACATGTCCCTTTTCAGACATTTTTACCCACGTTTTTTGAAGGATATCAATGATTTTCTCATCGGAATGCTTCGCAGCAAATTCCTCAAAATAAAATTCCATAAACACCAAACAAATCACATCTTCAATGGTTTGGCTTCCCGCATCTTTTTTAATCAGTTTTTTATTGATCAAAAAAGAAACCCGCTCAACAAAAGCAGCATCATAACCCACTTTTTCCAAAATCCCTGCTGTGATATCAGCATGCATTTTCTTTAAGGTTTCTCGCCATTTTAAGTAGCCCACGCGATCCATAGGGTATTCATCCCTGGCTATTTTCCATCTGCAAATGTGTTGCGCACGGCATGCAATCTGAAGAGCTTCAGAGGCCTCTGGATCAAACTGTAACAGTTTTTTGGTCATACGCTGCGAATACAGCAATTCTTTTGAAAACTCCATACCATGTACGTTATACGTATTGATATCTTCAGCATTTTTTTGGTCAATTAATATAATGGCACTTTCAAATTTTGTGGGTTGCATAGTCTTGGTTTTAAATGTTAATCTTCAAAGCCAATATACACATTTCCATCTTCAATTTTAACTGGGTAAACTGCAATTTTTAAATCGTCGCCACCTAAATTGGAACCATCTTCCAACGAAAAATTCTTTTTATGCATTGGGCAAGCCACTTTGGTCACCCCATCTTTATCGCCAATCATGCCTAATGATAGCACCATTTCCATTTTATGTGGACATAAGTTTTGACAAGCATACCATTTATCTTTTCTCGTAAAATTATAAACAGCAATTTGCTTGGTTTTATATTTCACACAAGCTCCAGAATTCTCAGGAAAATCTGAAATTTTACCAGCCTTAAACCATGATTTTATGTTATCCTCCGTAACCGATTTATATTGTTCTAGTATGTTTTGCATTGTTATATAATTTTTAATTTATTTGGGCGTTACCCCGAAAAGGGGTCGAGCTTTCCGTTCCAAGTCCTCGCTCGTGCCTCGCTGTGGGCTTTACTCTTCAATCCCTAACGCGATGGCTGTTTAATTGTGATTTGTTTACTCGTCCAATCACTTAACAATTAAACTTTTAAACGATTCAACTTTTTTCAACTCCAAGCCTTAGGCATTTTTTGGTCTCGCATAGGCACAAACACTAAGTTGTCATCGGTATCATCCGAATTCACAAAATGCTTGAAGCGTTTCATCATGTTAGGGTCTTCAATTGCTTGTTTCCATTCGCATTCGTATTTGTTCACAAGCCCTTGCATTTCGGCTTCCAATTCTTCAGCTATTCCCAAAGAATCTTCAATAACCACTTGTTTTAAATAGTCTATACCACCTCCTAATTTATCCAACCAAGGTGCTGTTCTCACTAAAGATCCAGCAGTTCTAATGTAAAACATCAAAAAACGATCTAAGTATTTAATAGCGGTTTCATCATCCAACTGTTCTGCAAAAAGCACGGCATGCTTCGGTGTGGCACCACCGTTTCCGCAGACGTATAAATTCCATCCTCCATCAACAGCTATCAAGCCAAAATCTTTTCCTCTTGCTTCAGCACATTCACGGATACAACCTGAAACGCCTCCTTTTAATTTATGCGGCGAACGCAAACCTTTATAGCGGTCTTCAATTTCGATAGCAAACGTGACACTTTCGTGCATGCCGTACCTACACCATGTAGAGCCTACACAGCTTTTTACGGTACGTAATGATTTTCCGTAGGCATGGCCACTTTCAAAACCAGCATCAATCAGTTCTTTCCAAATAAGTGGTAATTCGTGAAGTTGTGCGCCAAATAAATCAATACGCTGGCCACCAGTAACCTTCGTATATAAATCATATTTTTTAGCCACTTGACCAATCACAATCAATTTATCTGGTGTGATTTCTCCACCTGCAATTCGTGGCACCACAGAGTAAGTCCCGTTACGTTGGATATTTGCCAAAAATCGGTCGTTGGTATCTTGGATTGCCACTTGCTTATTTGGCGTTTCCATAGTGATGGTCGCAAAAATAGATGCCAAAGCGGGTTTACAGGTTTCGCAACCATCGCCTTCGCCAAATAGATTTAAGGCTTCGTCATAATCTTTTACTTTATTGATTTTTACCAAATCATACAACTCCTGTCTATTAAAATTGAAATGCTCACAAAGCGTTTCCTTAACTTCTTTCCCTTGAGATTTAAGGGTTTCATTTACCAAATCAACTACCATGGGTTTACAACCGCCGCAGCCTGTTGTTGCTTTTGTTTTGGCTATAACGTCACCTAAATTATTACAATCACCTTCGGTAATCGAGCAGCAAATATCGCCTTTGGTAACACTTTCGCAAGAACATACTTGCGCGGCATCTGGAATATCCAAAACACTTCCAAATGACGAACCGCCTTCACCTCTACTTCCTAAAATCAATTCTTCAGCATCTTCAGGAATTGGCAATCCGTTTAGGTAAATTTGATGGAACATATTATAATCTGAAGCATCGCCCACCAAAATACCTCCTAAAAGACTTTTTCCATCGTGACTGATGTTTACCCTTTTATATAAATTTTTTGTTTTGTTTTCATAAATAATGGAAAATCCTTTTTCCACAGGCATAAAAGGCTCGCCGTAACTGGCTACATCCACTCCAATCAATTTTAGTTTTGTGGACATATCTATATCTTCAGCCATCAAAACCCCCGAATTTCCTATAATTTGGTTTACCGCAACCTCAGCCATATCATAACCAGGCGCTACCAAACCATAAATCATATTATTGTACAACGCCACCTCTCCAATAGCGAATATTTCAGGGTCTGAGGTCTGCATTTTATTATTAACAATAATACCACCACGGACGCCCATTTTCAAATCACAGGTTTTTCCTAGTTCATCACGAGGTCGTATCCCTGCGGAAACCACCAACATTTCAACATCAATTTTATCATATTCACCAAATTCCATGCCTGTAATGACGTCATCGCCAAGAATTTTATTGGTCGCTTTAGATAAATGCACATGAATGCCCAAGGATTCTATTTTTTCTTGCAAAACTTTACTCGCCCTGGTATCCAACTGCCTTGGCATCAATTTGGGAGCAAACTCCACCACATGGGTTTCAAAGCCCATATCCATAACCGCTTTGGCAGCCTCTAAACCCAAAAGTCCACCACCCAAAACGGCCGCTTTTACAGTTTCTTTTCTTTTTCCTATGATTTTTTTAGCATATGCAAGCGTGTCTTCTAAATCTTCAATAGTCCTGTAAACAAAAATACCCTTTTTCTCAATACCACTAATATTTGGAACAAAAGGCGCAGAACCCGTTGCCAAAACCAAATAATCATATTTATAATGTAAATCTTTTGTCGTGGATACTTTTTTTGAAGACCGATGGATGTGCGTGATACGCTCATTGGTAAGTAACTCAATACCATGCTCTTCGTACCATTCCCTTGGTGCCATTTCCAAGGCTTTAGCGTCTTGGTTTTCAAAAAACCCACTTAAATGCACACGATCGTATGCGGGCCGAGGCTCTTCACCAAAAACAGTTATCTTAAATGATTTTGAATGTTCGTTAGCTACAAATTTTTCGCAAAATTTATAACCTACCATACCATTACCTACAACAAGAATTTTTTTCATATCTACTTATTTACAGAACAAATATAAGTAAATATACTTAGTTTTTGTTACGTATTTTAAGTGTTTTTTACGTAATGAAATGTATTATTATGGATTTAATAATTTGCTGAATATAATAAATAAGTATCCATAACAAACTACCTTTATAAATATGAAAACCACAAATTGGGGTTACACGGCCTCTACCGTTACTATAATGCTTTTTGATGTAGGCGTCTTGGCTGTATGCGCAAAACTGTCAAGAGGTACTAATACATTGGTCTCGGGAAAATACGTAGCACAACAGTTTTTTGGAATATCATAACCAACAACCTTAAAATTATTGGCTTTTCTAATAACACCATTGAATTCAGATTTTAAATTGATTACTTGTTGCTCTTGTAAACCGCGTTCTTGCATGTCCTCACGATTCATAAAAATGATGCGTCTTTCATTATAAACACCTCGGTAACGGTCGTTTAAACCATAAATAGTGGTATTGAACTGGTCATGACTACGTATGGTCATCATTATCAATTCAGAATCTTTTAATTTCCATTTAGGCAATTTGTTTTTGGAAAAATTGGCTTTCCCTGTTTTCGTATTGAATTTTCTAATTCTCGCTCCGTTTGGAAGGTAAAAACCCGCAGGCTGTTTCAAGCGTTGGTTATAATCTTGAAAGCCATCCACAACCTCTTGAATATCATCACGTACCAAATTATAATCATCCACATACGCCAACCAATCTATTTTGGTTCGATCTTTTAAAGTAGCATAAGCGATGTTACAAACCACAGCCACTTCACTTAATAATGAATCCGAACAAGGGTCTAAAATACCTTTTGTGGAAGACACAATACCCATAGAATTTTCCACACTTTGCACTTGCTGTCCTGTTTTTTGAACATCTTTTTCCGAGCGTCCCAAACATGGTAAAATCAAAGCTTCTTTGCCCGTTACCAAATGTGAGCGATTCAATTTGGTACTAACATGCACCGTAAGATTACAATTCGCCAACGCTTGCGCCGAATAATTGGTATCTGGTACGGCCGAAATAAAATTACCGCCCAAACCAAAAAAGACTTTTGCCCTACCTTCATGCATGGCTTTTATGGCATCAATGACGGAATAGCCATGTGTTGTTGTAGGTTTGAATCCGTATTTCGCTTCAATCTTATCTAAAAATGCTTGCGGGGCTGACTCCCAAATGCCGACCGTTCTATCGCCCTGCACATTGGAGTGCCCACGAACGGGACACGTGCCCGCGCCTTCTTTTCCGATACTGCCCTTTAGCAATAAGAGATTTACCAATTCCCGGATATTATCCACGGCATTTTCATGTTGCGTCAACCCCATTGCCCAACAAATAATGATGCTATCGTTATTAAGAATCAGTTCAAAAGCGTCATCAAAAATGGCCTTGGAAACACCGGATAATTTTAAACAGTCTTCAAAATCATAGGTTTTTAAATCTTCTATAAATGCTTGATAGCCGTGCGTATGTGCTTCGATGAATGTTTTATCAAAAACACCGCCTTCACTTTCCTCTTTTTTAAGTAATTTAATAAGAATTGCTTTTGTAAACGCCACATCACCATTGATGGCAATAGGCACAAAAACATCTGAAAGTTTAGTACCGCCAGTCAGCAATTTGATGGGATTTTGCGGATCGGTAAATTTCATCAATCCTGCTTCTGGCAATGGATTTACAGAGATAATCTTACCACCATTGTTCTTGCATTTTTCTAATGCCGATAACATTCTTGGGTGGTTGGTCGCAGGATTTTGCCCAATGACCATGACTAAATCCGCTTTATATAAATCATTTAAGGTAACAGACCCTTTTCCGATGCCTAAAGTTTCACTCAATGCAGCACCGCTAGCTTCGTGACACATATTAGAACAATCTGGCAAATTGGCCGTCCCATATTCCCGAACAAATAATTGATATAAAAATGCAGCTTCGTTTGTAGTGCGACCCGAAGTGTAAAACACAGCTTCATCAGGATTTGAAAGCATATTTAAATGTTTACCTACTCTTTTAAAAGCGTCTTCCCAAGAAATGGGTTCGTAATGCGTTGCTCCTTCAGCCAAAAACATGGGTTCTGCCAAACGGCCTGATTTGCCAATTTCAAAATCGGATAATGCAGCAAGTTCGTCCACCGAATGTGTTTTAAAAAAATCACCTCTAATCAATTTGCTTTGCACTTCTTCTGCCATGGCCTTTAAACCGTTTTCGCAGTATTCGCCTAAAGCAGAGCGTTCATCATCTGGGTCTGGCCAAGCACAGCCTGGACAATCAAAACCACCTTTCTGATTCATTTTAAGCGAAATTTTTAACGCATCTGTAGGGTTCATATACTTTGCAACTTGACCAAAAACCACTTTTAAAGAACTGAAACCTGCACTATTTGTCGGCGGTGTTTTCGTTTTCAAATCCGTAAATTTTTCTGGTGTATTGGCTTTGTCTTTTGCAGAGGTGCTCATATGCTATGCATCAAAAGTAGCTTTGTAAAGCTGTTCATAATCTTCTTTAGAATCTAAATCTACATTTTTATTTTTTGGCACAAAACCTTTAACATGTTTTTTATGCGTTTTTAAAAGCTGTTTAGCGCCTTTATCATTGCTCAACTTCGATAATTCATCAAAATAACTTGCACCAAAAATAACGGGGACACCATAGGTTTTATCCTCATAAAAAGTTGCTATTATTTTATTTTTATTAAGTTCAAACTTATCAATTAAGTTTTCTAAAAAGTGAACATCCATTAAAGGTTGGTCTGCTAATGCTATAAGCACACCATCTATTTTATGTTTGGATTTCATGAGGTATTGCGTAGCAAAAGCAATGGATGTTCCCAGACCCTTTTCCCAATCTTTATTGTTTAAAATAGTTATGGGATATTGCTTAATAGTTTTTTTGATAAGCTCATAATTCGCCCCTAAAACCACAATGATTTCTTGGGAATTTAATTGCAATGCCACAAGAATGGCATGTTCCAACAAGGTATTTTCGCCCCATTTCAATAATTGTTTTGGAGTTCCCATTCTTTTAGAAGCACCTGCCGCCAAAATCACAACGGACGGATTGGGTTTGTTTTTTAACATGAAACTACGTTATTATTTCTCTGTGTGAATGCGCCCTGTTTTTTTACTTAAAGAGATGGGTTCTTGTTTTCTTACGACCGCTAAGATTTCTGAGATAATGGAAACCGCTATTTCTTGCGGTGTTTCTGCACCAACATCAAGACCCGCAGGGCCATGGATACTTTCTAAAAATGCATCTGAAATATCGGGACAATATTCCACAAATTGATTTAACAAATCCTCTCGTCTCCGTGCTGGACCAAGCAAACCTATATATGCTGGATGGGTTTCTTTTAACGCTACTAAGTATCTTAAATCATTGGCAAAATTATGGGTCATTAATACAATTGCTGTTTGGAAATCAATTTTATTGGCATCTAATTGCTCTGGAGAAACCGCATTAAATGTTTTAGCACCTGGGAAATTTTTGAGTGATTTAGAATCTGATGGCCCAGAAATTATTGAAACCTCCCAACCCGTTAAAACTGCATATTTGCATAGTTGAACGGCATCATGCTCTGCGCCAATAATAACCAACTTAAACCGAGGTGGCATGGTTTGTTTAA
>CAXBNH010000082.1:0-10867 GCA_963976905.1 uncultured Algibacter sp. | reverse complement strand
ATTTGCTTTTGAAAACCAATGAGTTGCTGACTCGTTTTCCAGAAGTTTTGATGAAGTACCAAAACCGATTCAAATATATTTTGGTCGATGAGTACCAAGATACCAACCATTCGCAGTATTTGATTGTGCGGGCATTGTCTGATAAATTTCAAAATATATGTGTAGTGGGCGATGATGCGCAGAGTATTTATGCCTTCCGTGGAGCGAACATCAATAACATTCTCAATTTTCAAAAGGATTATGATGATGTAAAGGTGTTTCGATTGGAACAAAATTACCGTTCTACCAAAAACATCGTGAATGCCGCTAATTCTATCATTGATAAAAACCAAACCAAACTGGATAAAGTGGTCTGGACGGCCAATGATGAAGGGCCTAAAATAAAAGTAAACCGTTCGTTGACCGATGGGGATGAAGGCCGTTACATAGCCAGCACCATTTGGGAAAACAAAATGAATGACCAGCTCCAAAACAGCGATTTTGCTATTTTGTACAGAACCAATGCGCAATCTCGTTCTATTGAAGATGCCTTGCGTAAGCGTGATATTCCGTATCGCATTTATGGCGGACTGTCGTTTTATCAAAGAAAAGAGATTAAAGATGTTTTGTCTTATTTGCGATTGATTATTAATCCCGCTGATGAAGAAGCCTTAAAACGGGTTATTAATTTTCCGCCCCGTGGCATTGGGCAAACCACGGTAGATCGATTGATTGTCTCTGCCAATGGCTATAAAAGAACCATTTTTGAAGTGATGAAAAACATTGATAAAACTGATGTTAAAATCAATTCAGGCACAAAAAATAAACTTCAGGATTTTGTGACTTTAATAGAAAGCTTTCAAGTACTGAATCAAACCGCCGATGTTTTTGAATTGGCAGAACACGTAACCAGAACAACCGGGTTGATAAAAGAATTCAATAAAGATGGCACGCCAGAAGGGGTTGCCAAAATGGAAAATATTGAAGAACTTTTAAACGGTATGAAAGATTTTGTGGATGGGCAAAAAGAAATAGCTGACACCACAGGCTCTTTAGCAGAATTTTTGGAAGATGTCGCCTTAGCAACCGATTTGGATGCCGATAAAGGCGATGCAGACCATGTGGCATTAATGACCATACATTTAGCAAAAGGCTTGGAGTTTCCAACGGTATTTGTTGTGGGCTTGGAAGAAGATTTGTTCCCGAGTGCCATGAGCATGAATACCCGTAGTGAGTTGGAGGAGGAACGACGCTTATTTTATGTGGCATTAACACGTGCTGAAAAGCAGGCTTATTTAACTTATGCCTTGTCAAGATATCGTTGGGGAAAATTAGTGGATTCTGAGCCCAGTAGATTTATAGAAGAAATAGATGAACAATATTTGGATATTGTAACCCCAATTGAAGAACGCCGATTTAACCCCATGCTTTCTGCCGATATTTTTGGTGATGATGAAACATGTCAAGTCAATCCGAATAAAATCAGGTACAAACCAGCTAAGCAACCCGTATATAAAAAAGGGAATACGGCTAGCAAAGAACCTGAAAAATTTCAAGTAACAACACCAAAGAATTTAAAGAAAGTAACTGCAACTAGTGGGAATACCAATTTATTTGATAGTAAGTTGGTAGTTGGGAATATTGTAAAACACATTCGTTTTGGCACAGGCGAAGTTTTAAAAATTGAAGGTGAAGGAGCTGATATTAAAGCCGAAATTAATTTTCAGCATGGTGGTGTTAAAAAGCTTTTATTAAGATTTGCTAAGTTGGAGGTTGTTGGGTAGATTTCTACAGTCTACAGTCTACAGTCTACAGTCTACAGTCTACAGTCTACAGTCTACAGTCGCTGTAGGATTCTATCTGTGTGAATCCGTGAAATCCGTGTTTTTTATGTTTTGTTTTCGGAATTTAATTTACATATTTGTTTGAATAAAAACTTTAAGCTTAGCCCAAGTATCGATGATTTCCAAAACACCGAGACCATGTCCTGCATTTGGGTATAATGTAAATTGGTGTGTTAGATTTAAACTAGCGAGTTTGTCCCGCATATTGGTACCTTGTGTGGTTGGAATTAGAGGGTCTTGCCCGCCATAAAGAAGAATGGTAGGGGGCGAAATAGCAGTAGCTTGATGGTAAGGGCTTACTTCTTCCAAAAAAGAAAGCTCCGCGTTAACGCCATATAAATTTAGCATGCCCTGTAATTCAGGATTTGTGTTGTTTAAATACGCAGGATCGGTTAAATTGGTTGGGCCAACAATACTGCAAACTGTTTACATTGTTATTGGTGTTAAAAGCATAGCTCCAAAGCAACGCTAAGTGTGCGCCAGCGCTCACGCCTATAAAACCAATTTTGTCAGAAATGGTTTATTCGTCTTTTTTGTTTTTTAAATAGTTGATAATAGTCGTGATATCATCAATTTGCATGGGGGTAGGGTTTGTTGTTGGCATCTGCCAACCGGTAATTGATGTTTACAATCGCTAGATTCGGAAAATCTTGCCGGATTAAATCCTTTATGGCATTCATCTCTGCTTTATTGCCGCCAGACCAACCGCCACCATGTACCAAAATCATGGTTTTTGTTTTGTTGGTTCTATTTGCAGGTAGGTATAAATCAAACTTTTGGTTGGTATCAGTTCCATAAGAAATATTCAATTCTTGATAATATTCCGCAGAATTTACTTCATCTATATCATTGGTATCTTCGGAACAGCTAAAAAGAATACAAAAAGCAATTATAGGTAAGAATATCAGTTTAGTAGGATTCATAAGAAAATAATATTTACTTTGTAAACGAAAATGAAAGATATATATTATGGCTGAATTTTTTAGAATTTATGAAGAAAACCCTAATCCAAAAGAAATAGATAAGGTCGTGGCTATTCTAAAAAAAGGTGGTCTTATTATATATCCTACCGATACCGTTTATGGTTTGGGTTGTGATATTACCAACATGAAAGCGTTGGAACAAGTCGCTAGAATTAAACAGGTAAAACTTGAAAAGGCCAATTTTTCGTTTGTTTGCCATGACCTGAGCAATTTGAGTGATTATGTAAAACAGATTGATACTTCGGTTTTCAAAATATTGAAACGGGCGCTTCCAGGGCCTTACACCTTTATTTTGCCAGGGTCTAAATCGTTGCCAAATCCTTTTAAGAAGAAAAAAACAGTTGGTATTCGTGTGCCAGCCAACAATATTGCTCTGGAAATTGTAAAAAAATTGGGCAATCCTATTATTTCAACTTCTATCCATGATGAAGATGAAGTGCTTGAATATACTACAGATCCTGAGCTTATATTGGAAAAATGGGACAATCTCGTGGATGCCGTTATTGATGGCGGTTATGGTGATAATGAACCTTCAACAGTCATTGATTTGTCTGAAAGCGAACCTGTTATTATAAGACAGGGTAAAGGGAGCCTTGAGATTTTTTAACGCTTATGAATCCCGATTACCATTGAAATGCAATCACATGATTTTATCCCAAATTTTCATTCATTTTCTTTTTGATATTTAAAGAACAACTTAGAAACAGGAATAAACATCAATGCAGAAAACACAAATAGCATAAACGATGCCTTGAGGTTGAAAGCATGTGCAATATAGCCCAATAATGGTGGGCCAATAAGCATACCAGCAATAGCATACGTGGTAATAATGGAGATGGCCATACCTGCTGAATATTTTTTTGAACTTCCTGCAAGCATAAAGGTCATAGGGAAAATAGCGGCAACGCCTATGCCTACAATGCTGAATCCAATAAGCGCTGGCCAGAAATAAGGAAAAACAATAGCCGTTAAAATACCTGAAGCTATGAGTGTTGAACTTAATAAGTATAATTTTTGCATCCCGATGCGATCCATAAGTGCATCAGAAAAGAATCTTGAAAGCGTCATAAACAACATGAAAATAAGATAGCCTAAGGTAAAGATGTCTTCTTTAATGACTTCTTTAAAATACACGCCGCTCCAATCAAACATACCGCCTTCGCAAACTGCAGCAAAGAAAATAATGATACCTAACAGCATGATCATCTTATCAGGTTTTCCAAATATTATTTTATTGCCATGTGGGGATTTGTCGTTTTTCAAAAGAAAAGGATACGCTAAAATAGCTAAAATGAATGCAAAAATACCAACACTTATAAAATGATACATTAAGTGCACTTCCATTTTAACCATAAAAGTTGAAAAACCAACGCCCAATAAACTGCCCGCGCTCCAAACACCGTGAAACGATCCTATGATTTTTTTTGAAAAGCTTTTTTGAACTGCTAAAGATTGTGTGTTTACAGCAATATTCAAGATGCGCATATTGAATGAAAATAGAAAAACCGCAATAATCAGCATTAATAAAGAGTTTGAAACACCTATTAATATTAATGACATAGCAAACAATCCAAAAGAAAAGATCAATGGTAAACGGCTATCAAATTTTGAAACGAGCCATCCCGAAATAGGTAAACCAGCTAATGAGCTTATTGGCAATACCATGAGCAAGTTTCCTAATTCAGCATCGTTTAAATTGTAGAATGCTTTAATGGTTGGGATTCTAGATGCCCATGAAGCAAAACAAATACCTGAGAGTAAAAAATAGATGCTTAAAGCTGTGCGCTGCTTAATGTTTTCTTTCATTTTAAACGGAGCTAACAAATTGCAAATATCGATGTAATTTTAAATAGTAACACGGTTTTTTTTAAAATAAAAAAGCCCAACTGCAAAGTTGGGCTTTCTTGAATATTTTTTGAAGCTGATTAGTTTCCTCCAGCTGCAAGGTTTTTCATTTCTTTTTCAATCATATCATAAAACTGATCGATTTTAGGCAATACTACAATACGTGTACGTCTATTGGTAGCTCTGTTTTCAGCGGTATTGTTATCAACTAATGGTACATACTCGCCACGTCCAGCTGCAATAAGCTGTTTTGGGTTTACGCCAAGATCCTGTAACACCCTGATAATTGAAGTGGAACGTTTCACACTTAAATCCCAGTTGTCCAACAAAGGCTCTTTTCTGTAAGGAACGTTATCTGTGTGTCCTTCTACCATACATTCAAAATCTGGTTTGCTATTTACAACTTTAGCGACTTTAGCCAAAACATCTTTAGCTTTGGACGTTACGTTGTAGCTACCACTTTGGAACAATAATTTATCGGCGATAGAAATAAATACCACACCTTTTTCAACATTTACCTCAATGTCTGGATCGTTGATACCAACTTCACGTTTCAAGCTAGTCACTAATGCTAAAGTTACACTGTCTTTTTTGGTAAGGGCATCTTGTAAACGTGTGATCTTAAGGTCTTTTTCTTTAATGCTTTCAAGTGTTTTCTCAACGTTTGAAGCACCTTTTGCAGATAAAACCTGTAAGTTGTCATTATATTTACGCAAATCGGCAACTTGTTCTTCTAAAGCTGATGCTCTAGCTGTTGAGGACGCTTTGTCTTCTAAGCAAGAGTTTAGTTTAACTGTTGCAGAGTTAAGCAAATCTTGCGTTTCCTTTTGTTTTGCTTGTAAATCTGTAAATTGTTTTTTTGATACACATGAACTTAATAATACCATGGCTGATACACTAAGTAATAGGACTTTTCTCATAATTATTTAAGGGTTATTAATTTTTCTTCGATTAAGTACAAAAATATACAAAAAATGACCATTTTTAACATTTTAACAAAACTTTTACTAACGGACTTATAAACTTTTGTATTTATTTTTTCTAGAAATGAAATAATCAAAAACGATAGATGAGGTTTGATAATGTTTTATTTTGTGTTTTATTGTTTGTCGTTCTTTGTAAAAAGACAGAAAATGGTAATAGAAGCTAAAATGGGCTTTTATGATGGCAAATACATGAGTTGGCCTAAGCTCAAATAAAAAATTTAAGCTAGCAATACCGTCTAAAATGAGGCGAACCATGATGAGCTCAAATAAATTTCCTTTGGCATTTTTGGTTAATGCGAATAGACTGTTCCTAAAATTTAAATAGGTTTTTTGGGGATTTGTGTTTTTGAGTGTGGCACCACCTACATGATAGATTTCAGAATTACCGACGTATTTAATCGAATATCCCATGTTTTTAGCGCGCCAGCAGAGGTCTATTTCTTCCATGTGTGCAAAAAAACGTTCGTCCAGTCCTTTTAATTCATTAAAAATCTTGCTTCTTATGAATAGGCAAGCACCAGATGCCCAAAATATTTCGGTGGTATCATTATATTGTCCTAAATCTTTTTCAATGGTATTGAAAATTCTACCTCTGCAAAATGGGTATCCATATTTGTCAATAAATCCGCCACCAGCACCTGCATATTCAAAAGAATCTTTTTTATTAAAATCCAATATTTTTGGTTGAATAATTGCTGTATTGGATTCTTTTTCAAAGACATCCATAATAGGAGTGAGCCAGTTTTCGGCCACTTCCACATCGCTATTCAATAAGCAAAATATATCTGCTTCAATTCGTTTTAATGTATCGTTATAGCCTTTTGAGTAACCGCCGTTCACTTTGTTTTGAATGATTTTTACGGAAGGAAATTCAGATTTTACATAAGAAACAGAATCATCTGCAACATATACAGTAGCTTCCTTTGAATGTGCAATAACCGGTGGCAAAAACTGCTCTAAAAGTTTTTTTCCGTTCCAGTTTAATATGACGATGGCTAATTTCAAATGTTGAGTTTAGAAGTTTAAAAGGTTTATGGGTTTAAAAGTTTAACGGTTTTGATATGTTGATCAATTATATTTATAAATTTTAAGTGACTGCGACTGAATACTGTCTACTGCCTAATATATTCTGGTATGTCCATCAAAAATTGATACCGTTCTTTTTCAAAATCCATTTGGCAATAATAATGATTTAATCCGTTTGTCACCATTAAAAAGGTGGCGTTCAACTCAAGATTATAACGTGCTATTTGGTCAAACACATCTTGATTGATGGTTATTTTGGGAGCTTTGCATTCTACAATTAAATGGATGCTCCCATCTGGATTGAAAATTACAATGTCGTAACGTTTTTTTAAAGTATTTACGGTCAATTCCTTTTCAATATTAATTAAGGATTTTGGATATTTTTTTTCTTCAATCAAATAATGTACACAATGTTGGCGCACCCATTCTTCGGGTTGTAAAACCACAAACTTTTTACGGATTTCATCGAAAATAGAAATTTTATTTTCGTTATTTTTGAATCGAAATGAAAACTGTGGAAAATTAAGCGCTTGCAATATCTTATCGTTTATTTTCCAAAGTTAAACTTCAATAATCAAAAACCAAATATCCGCTTGTAATTATTAGGATTTGGAATTTATAATTTTACAGATTTGGACGACGTAAAACAATTAGTCACAGACATTAAAAACAGAAAATTAAAACCCATTTATTTTTTGATGGGCGAAGAGCCTTATTATATAGACAAAATTTCTGATTTTATTGAAACCACCGTGCTTACCGAGGAAGAAAAAGGATTTAATCAAACCGTTTTGTACGGTCGGGACGTGGTTATTGAAGATGTTGTGGGTGCTGCAAAACGTTATCCTATGATGTCTGAATACCAAGTAATAGTGGTTAAAGAGGCGCAGGATTTATCACGTACTATTGAAAAATTGGCAGATTATGCCAACAATCCACAGCCGACAACGGTTTTAGTGGTTAATTACAAATACAAAAAGATAGATAAACGGAAAGCGCTTTACAAAGCCATAAAAAAAATGGGTGTGGTTTATGAAAGTAAAAAACTTTATGAAAACCAAGTGGTCGATTGGATTCGCCGTGTGTTATCGTCTAAAAAATATACCATTACCCCAAAAGCGGCTCAAATGTTGGTGGAGTTTTTAGGAACTGATTTAAGTAAAATCAATAACGAGCTGGAAAAACTTCAGATTATTTTGCCTAACGGAAGCCAAATCACACCCGAAATTATAGAGGAAAATATAGGGATTAGTAAAGATTTTAATAATTTTGAATTGCGCAAAGCAGTTGGTTCAAAAGATTTTTTAAAGGCACACCAAATAGTGCATTATTTTGCTGATAATCCTAAAGATAATCCTATGGTGGTAACGGTTTCTTTGTTGTTCAGTTTTTTTTCGCAATTGCTTCATTTGCATGGTTTAAATGATAAATCACCTAGAAGCGTGGCTTCCGCATTAAAAATCAACCCTTATTTTGTTGATGAATATATTACAGCAGCCAAAAATTACCCGATGCGAAAAGTGAGTGAGGTAGTGGCCATTCTACATGAATTTGATGTTAAAAGTAAAGGAGTAGGCTCCAATGCATCATCTGAAGGGCAATTGCTTAGAGAAATGCTAGTTAGGATTTTGACTTAACCTGAAAATTTAATTTATAATAAATGACTGTTGATATTCACGAAAGTTGGAAACCTTATTTAGAAGAAGAATTCAATAAACTGTATTTTCAAAACCTGGTTGCTTTTGTTAAGGAAGAATACAGTGAGCACACTTGCTTTCCTCCAGGGAATCAAATATTCAATGCGTTTAATCATTGCCATTTCAAGGATGTTAAGGTTGTGATTATTGGTCAAGATCCGTATCACGATTATAATCAAGCCAATGGTTTATGTTTTTCAGTAAATAATGGTGTTAAACACCCGCCATCCCTCATCAATATTTTTAAAGAAATTGAAACCGATTTAGGGATTGCGTATCCAGAAAGTGGTAATTTAGAAAGTTGGGCAGATCAAGGGGTATTGCTTTTAAATGCCACGTTGACCGTGCGAGCGCATCAAGCGGGAAGCCATCAAAAAAAGGGCTGGGAAATTTTCACAGACGCTGTTATAAGCATCATCAATAACCATAAAGAAAATGTTGTTTTTTTGCTATGGGGCAGTTATGCCAAGCAGAAAACAAAACTGATTAACGCTAAAAAGCACCACATATTGATTAGTGGGCATCCATCGCCACTAAGCGCCAATAGAGGCTATTGGTTTGGTAATAGGCATTTTAGTAAAACTAACTTCCTGTTGGAGCAAGCTCTTGCTGTTCCCGTTCAATGGTAATTTTATGAGTGAACACTTCTTGCCTTTTTACTGTTTTAATATGGCTCTTGTTTTTATAACTACTAAACTTTAAGAGCACTAAATTAATAATGACTAGAGAAAAAATTGAAATTGTAATAGTTAAGATCATAGGCTAATTGGGATTTATATCTTCGGCAAAATACATAAAAAAAACGTTAAAACGTTAATTTAATCGATAAAATATTCTTTTTACTGCAAATCTAATAAACAAAATACTACATTTCATAAATAAATCTGTTTTTTTTAAATTTATATTTAAAAATATAGCAATATTAAAATAAATGTTTTTTCTTATGGTTGTTCATTTTGTTTAGAAAACAGTTCTAGTTTTTATGACAATTAAAATGTTTAGATGCTATTTTCTTATTAGGTAGATGATAATAAAAAAATAAAAATTATTTTTGTTCAAAATACAGAACATGGAGCAAGTTAATTGGAAAACAGTTAAAGAATATGAAGATATTACCTATAAAAAATGTGATGGTGTTGCTCGAATTGCGTTTAATAGACCCAATGTGCGTAATGCGTTTAGGCCAAAAACCACAAGTGAATTATACGATGCCTTTTATGACGCCAATGAAGATGTAAATATTGGTGTGGTTTTATTGTCTGCTGAAGGCCCTTCTAGTAAAGACGGGGTGTATTCTTTTTGTAGCGGTGGCGACCAGAAAGCCAGAGGGCATCAAGGCTATGTGGGAGAAGATGGGTATCATCGTTTAAACATTCTTGAAGTTCAGCGCTTAATTCGTTTTATGCCAAAAGCGGTCATTGCTGTGGTGCCTGGTTGGGCTGTTGGAGGCGGACATAGTTTGCATGTGGTTTGCGATTTAACACTAGCAAGCAAAGAGCATGCTATTTTTAAGCAAACCGATGCCGACGTTACTAGTTTTGACGGCGGTTATGGTTCAGCATATTTGGCGAAAATGGTGGGACAAAAAAAAGCTAGGGAGATTTTTTTCTTAGGAAAGGATTATTCCGCACAAGAGGCTTTTGATATGGGCATGGTAAACGCCGTGATACCTCATGCGGAATTAGAATCTACTGCCTTTGAGTGGGCACAGGAAATATTGGCAAAATCGCCAACCTCTATAAAAATGCTCAAATTTGCCATGAACTTAACAGACGACGGCATGGTGGGCCAGCAAGTATTTGCAGGTGAAGCTACCCGATTGGCATATATGACAGACGAAGCCATTGAAGGGCGAAATGCATTTCTTGAAAAGCGCAAGCCTAATTTTAATAAAAAATGGATTCCATGATGAAAAACATCTCGCTTTGGATTTCCACCATGCGCTTGAGAACTTTGCCTCTATCTGTTTCCGGAATCATTTTAGCTTCATGCTTTGCTGAATATAATGGGATTTTTGATTGCAAAATATTTTTATTGGCAATCTTGACAACCTTGAGTTTTCAAATACTTTCAAATTTGGCAAATGATTATGGCGATGGTGTGAAAGGCACGGATAATGATGATAGGGTTGGCCCACAACGTGCTATACAAAGTGGCGCCATAAGCCCAGAAAAAATGTTAAACGCCATACGGATCAATATTTTGTTATCGATAGGGTTGGCGTTTGCACTTGTTTTTCACGCTTTTGGGTCGCATCATTTTTGGCTTACTATAATTTTTTTCGTTTTAGGTATTGTTTCTATTGTGGCGTCTATTCGCTACACGGTAGGCAATTATGCTTATGGTTATAGAGGTTTGGGTGACGTGTTTGTATTTGTTTTTTTTGGACTGCTGAGCGTTATTGGTTGTTATGTGCTTTATGCCAAAAAGATTGACCACGTGGTGTTTTTACCGGCATGTACCATCGGACTTTTAAGTACTGCAGTCTTGAACTTGAACAATATGCG
>CAXBNH010000081.1:0-10937 GCA_963976905.1 uncultured Algibacter sp. | reverse complement strand
AGCCATTGAACTTGCCAAAGCACGAATGAATACAAGGGATGCCAATGAAATATCCGAACTTTCAAAAATCATTGGAGAAAGCTATTTCAATTTAAAACAATATGCTGAGGCGATTCCATACTTAACTAAATACAGAGGTAAAAAAGGGAAATGGAACAATACCGATTTTTATCAATTGGGCTATGCATATTACAAACAAGGCGATTATGAAAAGGCCATTTCAGAATTCAATAAAATTATTGGAGGAAAGGATGCGACCGCTCAAAATGCCTATTACCATTTAGGTGAAAGTTATGTGCATTTAGATAAAAAACAAGAAGCTTTGAATGCTTTTAGAAATGCCTCGCAAATGGATTTTGATTTGAAAATTCAAGAAGATGCGTGGTTAAATTATGCTAAAATTAGTTATGAAATAGGAAATCCATACCAATCGGTACCTCAAGTGTTAACGGCATATTTAGAAAAATATCCAAACTCTGGTTATAAAAATGAAGTGGAAACACTTTTAATCGATTCTTACATTACATCTAAAAATTACAAAGAAGCTTTAAAACTTTTAGAAGGAAAAAATAGTTTTGAAAATAAAGTGGCGTACCAGAAAGTAGCATTTTATAGAGGTTTGGAGCTTTATAATGATAATAATTTCCATGAAGCGGCCGATTTGTTCAACAAATCTTTAAAAGAATCTAAAGACGCTAAATATACAACCAGGGCCACATTTTGGAAAGCAGAAAGCGATTATAATTTAAGTAATTATGAAGATGCCCTGATTGGGTTCAAGCAATTCCAACAACAATCAGCAGCAGCTTCCACGCCAGAAATAGAAAATATTCATTATAATTTGGCTTACACGTATTTTAAACAAAAAAATTATCCGAAAGCTGTAGAACATTTTAATGCCTTCGTAAAAAAGACAAGGGCAGAAGGCGTTAGGTTGAATGATGCGTATTTGCGTTTGGGTGATGCTAATTTTGTAACCAGTGATTATAAAGAAGCTATTTATGCCTATGAAAATGCCATTAAGGTAGGTCAGATGGATGCCGATTATGCGTTTTTCCAAAAAGCTATCAGCGCTGGTTATTTAGGAAATGCCTCTAAAAAAATATCAGAATTGGAACAGTTTGTTTCAAAATACCCCAATTCAAAACTTCGTGATGATGCCATGTATGAATTGGGCAATTCTTACGTGAAAGCAAACGATACCCAAAAAGCGATGCAAACCTATGACCGTTTGAGTACGGATTATAGAATGAGTTCGTTTGTACCAAAAGCCTTATTACGTCAAGGATTGGTGTATTACAATGGTAGTAATAATGAACAGGCATTGACCAAATTTAAAAAAGTGGCAAGTGATTATCCTGGTACGCCAGAGGCAGTGCAAGCCGTTTCTACAGCACGATTGATTTATATCGATTTAGGTCGTGTGAATGAATATGCGTCTTGGGTAAAATCATTGGATTATGTAGAGGTTACCGATGCCGATTTGGATAACGCAACCTACGAAGCTGCCGAAAAACAATATTTGGATAACAATACCGATAAAGCCATCAAACAATTTAATGGGTATTTAAGTCAGTTTTCTAATGGCCTTCACGCACTATCGGCGCATTTTTACCTCGCACAAATGTACACCAAAAAGAATTTGAGCGATAATGCCGCACCACATTACACCTATGTGGTAGAAGCTTCTAGAAATGAGTTTACAGAAGAAGCCTTATTGAATTTAAGCCAGTTTTATCTAGTGAACAAAAACTGGAATATCGTGATGCCGCTGTTAAAGCGTTTGGAGGAAGAGGCTAATTTTCCACAGAATGTTGTGTTTGCACAATCCAACTTAATGAAAGCCCATTATCAGTTGGATCATTATAACGAAGCGGTTTCTTATGCTGAAAAAGTGCTGACAAATTCTAAAATAGACAATAAAATAAAGAGTGATGCCAACATCATTATTGCGCGTTCGGCCATGAAAACGGGCAATGAAGATAAAGCTAAAAACGCCTATGTTCAAGTAGAAAAAACAGCCACAGGCGAAACGGCTGCTGAAGCTCTGTATTTTAATGCATATTTTAAAAATAAAGAAAATAAATTTGAAGCGTCGAATATCACGGTTCAAAAATTAGCAAAAGATTACTCGGGTTATAAGTATTATAGTGCCAAAGGTCTGGTGCTTATGGCAAAGAATTTTTATGCGTTGAAAGATGCCTTTCAAGCTACCTATATTTTAGAAAGCGTTATTGAAAACTTTAAAGAATTTGATGAGGTAGTTGCAGAAGCAAAAGCAGAATTGAGCAAAATAAAAACAGAGGAAGCCAAAACGAATTCATCTATTAGACCAGAAGAAAATTAGTTTTTTGTTCAAAGTGTCATGCTGAGTGCAGTCGAAGCATCTCATTAATTCGTAATCAAAAATCGTTAATCGTAAATCAAAAATATCAAGTATGCGCAAGCACATAAAATATAGCATCACAGCCGTTTTCACGTTAAGTGCCATTTTATCTTTTTCACAAGAAAGAGAAAACGATACCATCAAAACAGGGGTTATCAATGTCGTGAAACCTTATGCCCCAACCATTTCCGATGCTTTTAAAGTTAAGGAAGTGCCGTCGCTTAATGATGCCGAAACACAGACAAAAAAAGAGATTAAATACAATATTTTCTCATTTCCGGTAGCGTCCACCTTTACACCTGCCAAAGGTAAAGCGGCTACCGTTGAAAAAGCAGCGCCAATCAAATTGTTTGATAATTACGCCACATTGGGAGCAGGAAGTTATACCACCATTTTAGGGGAAGTCTATCTAAACCATGCCATTAGTAGAAACGAAAGTGTTGGCGGCTATGTAAGCCACCATTCATCGCAAGGCGGGATTGAAGGTTTGGATTTTGATGATAATTTTTCAAACTCAAAAATCAATGTGAATTATGCTTCAAGATTACGTGATTTATCTTGGAATGTGGAAGGTGGTTTTCAGCATCAAATGTACAATTGGTACGGCGTGCCACAATCGCAAGTTAGTGCGGCACAAACCGGTGGTATTGATACAGACCACACGTTTTACGGCGCGCACCTTGCAAGTGATATCAAGTTTGAAGATACATATATCAAGTCCGCAAGCGTTTTGCTTAGGCATTTTGGAGATAATCAAGGCTCTGCGGAAAACAGGTTTGTGGCAAAAGGCGTGGTAGATGTGCCCATCAATGGCGAAGAAATCTCAACCGAGGTTCGATTTGATTATTTAAAAGGTGGTTTTGATAGTAATTATAACGAAACGTCAGACTTAAATTATGGCAATTTTCAAGTAGGTCTTTCTTCTTCATATGAATTAAAACAAGATGATTTAACGGTTAATTTAGGAGCGTCTGTATTTTACATGAACGATACGGAAGCTGGTGATGGCAAGATTTTTATCTATCCAAACGTAACGGCTTCCTATAGATTGGTTAGTGATGTGTTGATTGCTTACGGTGGTATTGAAGGTGTTTTGATTCAAAATTCGTACTATGGTTTTGCTTCGGAAAATCCGTTTGTATCGCCAACATTGAATATATCGCCAACCGACCAATTATACAATGCTTATGTAGGTTTAAAAGGAAAAGTAACAAGCACCGTGAGTTACAATGTAAGCGGCCATTATATTTCTGATAGAAATAAAGCTTTGTTCAGAAATAACGAAATCACATTGACAACTCAGGATTATGCCTACGGAAATTCCTTTGGAATCGTTTATGATGATCTAAAAACCTTTAGCATTGCTGGGGAACTAAACGTAGATGTCAACCGAAATTTTACTTTAGGATTGAAAGGCGAATATTTTGGATATACAACGGACGATGAAGCCGAGGCATGGAACCTCCCTGATTTTGAAGGTTCGTTGTTTTTAGATTATCAAATAAGCAAAGAATGGTTTGCAGGTGCTAATTTGTTTTATGTGGGCGAACGTAAAGACCAATTATTTTTAAATGATGGCATTACCGCTACCACACCGTTTACCGTTACATTAGATAGCTATTTTGATGCCAATGCGCATGTGGGGTATAACATTACCGAACAATTATCGGTATTTGCAAAAGCGAATAACATTGCAAATAATGCTTACCAACGTTGGCAGAATTTCCCAGTGCAAAGCATTCAGTTTTTAGCGGGAGCTACTTATAAGTTTGATTTTTAAAGCTTGCGTCACCTTGAACTTACTTGTGCTGAATTTATTTGAGTATTTCAGGGTCTTATCAATTAATTAAGTGTTTTGTCATTCCTGCTGAGGCAGGAATAACAGATTTAGCTTAATCTGGCCAAATAATCAAAATGTTCCCCCTCCAAAACCAATTCACATTTTAAACCAACGGTTTCACAAGCCAATTTCAACGTATCAAAATCCAAATACAGCCATTTTATAGGCGTTTCCTTTTCGCCTTTATACGATAGAAAATAATCCAATTCGCCATAATAATCGGCGTTGGCATCCATCCAATAGCCGCCATCTTCATCTTCGTACATGTATTTAATATCCGAAGAATCGATTAAAATTTGTCCGTTGGCATTCAATAGACTTTTTAAATGCGTCAAATATTTGGAGACTTGCGAGAGTTCTTGAAAAATCCCAGTGCCATTCATTAGCAGTAAAATAGTATTAAAAGTCTCGGTTTCGTCTAAAACAGTTTTCATTTCAGTATTTAAAACGCCACGCTGTTTGGTAACATCAATAGCACCTTTTGAAATATCAATCGCTTTTACTTGAAATCCTTTCTTTTGTAAATACAAACTATGGCTTCCGGCTCCACAGCCGACATCCAAAACAGAACCTTTTGCTAATTTTAACGCTTTTTGCTCCAGTTTGGGCATGGCTTTAAAATCTCGAAAAAGGTAGGGTAGTGGCAATGCATCATCATCCGAAATATTGGTAGATGTGATGATGTCTTCGGTATAATGTCCGTTATGATAATCTAATAAGGCGTTTCCGAAAAGGTCTTTCATTAAAAAGTTTTTGTTATTCCCTCGAAGGAGGGAATCTCTTGATTTGTCATTGCGAATCTCATTTTTTATGTGATGTGGCAATCTGTTTAATTAATAATTTCTATTATAAAGATTACTTCAGTCGTACCTCTTCGTAATGACCGAATTGTCATTTCTAGGCACGAAGCAATCTCATGATAGAACTCCAATTTTACAGATTACTTCGTCATTCGTACCTCATTCCTCGTAATGACGATGAAAGATTACTTCAGTCGTTCCTCTTTCGTAATGACGAAATACATTATTTTTACACCATGCAAGATTTTATAAATAAGCTTCCAAAGCTCGCCAAAGATAAGCATAACGAGACTAAAAAAATCTTTGCGAAACTAAAAAAGAAACCGCCAAAAGATTTGGATTATGTGATGCAAGAATTACACGAAGCGGAGTTTGAAAAAACGGATTGCTTAACCTGTGCCAATTGTTGTAAAACCACGGGGCCGTTGTTTACGGATAAAGATATTGAACGCATTTCAAAGCATTTTAGGCAAAAGCCACAACAATTTATCGACCAATATTTGCGTATTGATGAAGATAACGATTATGTGCTGCAAAGTGTGCCCTGCACGTTTTTAGGATCCGATAATTACTGTTCTATTTACGACGTGCGCCCTAAAGCCTGTCGCGAATTTCCGCATACCGATAGGAAAAAGTTTCAGCAAATTTCAAACTTGACCTTGAAAAATGTCGCTATGTGCCCAGCAGCTTTTAATATTGTTGAGGAAATGAAAAAACGGATTAAAATTTAGAATTCAATTTAAAAAAGATTGCTTCGTTCCTCGCAATGACGAATAGTAGTGTCATTGCGAGGAACGAAGCAATCTGTAGGTTACGACTTGTCAAGTTATTTGAGTTTTTTTGTATCTATTTGTAAATCAAATATTTTTCTCGGGTCTTTTTAAAACTTTCTAAACCTTCTTTCCAACTGGCCTTAATTTGTGCTTCGGTTAAACCAGATTCAATTTGTGCTTGTAATTTTTTTGTGCCAGCAAGTTTTGTGAAAAAATCATTGAAGAATTCGGTTTGTTCTTCGGTGTTTTTATAAGCTTCAATCAACCAATTTAGGTTTAAACCGTTCAAGTTTTCAAAACCAGTTAAATCTTCACCATAACATACTTTGTTTTCGTGTTTGGGATGTTTAGCACCTTCATTGGATTTAGGTGTGAATTTGAACGTATAGTTATTTGGGTCTAAAAACGGACTTCCAAAAACCTGGAATTGTGTGTTTGTTCCACGACCGGCATTGACATTCGTCCCTTCAAAAAAACACAGACTCGGGTATAGGTTAATTGCTTGGTCGTTCGGTAAATTCGGACTTGGTTTTATAGGCAAACTATAAGGTAAACTGTGGTTGTAATTTTTAATAGGAATCACTTTTAGTTCGCATTGCATACCATTTTCCAACCATTTTTCGCCATTTATCATGTGTGCATATTCGCCAATGGTCATGCCGTGAACCACAGGAACGGGATGCATGCCCACAAAACTTTTATGTGCTGTTTCCAAAATTGGGCCGTCTATATAGTGTCCGTTAGGGTTGGGGCGGTCTAAAAGCAATAAAGGAATATTGTTTTCGGCACAAGCTTCCATCACATAATGTAACGTGGAAATATAGGTGTAAAAACGGGCACCAACATCTTGAATATCAAAAATAAGGAGGTCGATATTTTTAAGTTGCTCTTTGGATGGTTTTTTGTTGTTTCCGTAAAGCGACACAATGGGCAATCCTGTTTTGGTATCCATACGATCTTTAATGATTTCGCCAGCATCGGCCGTACCTCTAAACCCATGTTCGGGGGCAAATACTTTGGTAATGTTCACTTTTAAAGTTACTAAAGAATCTACGAGGTGCGTGTAGCTTTCGTCTTCGGTCTTCTGGTTTTCGTCATTTTTAAATATAACTGAGGTTTGATTCGCAACAATCCCAACCCTTTTTCCGTTAAGTAGTGGTAAATAATTTTCTGTTTGGTTAGCGCCAACTATTATCTCTCTGCCAATCGAATTATCTTTGTCATGCTGAGCTTGTCGAAGTATCTCATCATTATTAATCAAAACAGTCTTTTCATCTTTAGCTTTTTTGAAAGCACAAGACATCATAAACAAACCAAAGCCGATAATTATCGGGAATAAAACTGTATTTTTGAAAACATTAAATCGCATAAGTAAAAATTTGAATTACGAGTTTTTTATAGCAAAACGCATTATTGGTAGTAAAGCGTATAAAAGTAGTATTTCGGCACCAATAATAAAAATCGGTATTGCTGCCATTGCTATCGGTATTGTTGTGATGATGGTTGCCATTGCCACGGGTATTGGCCTGCAACAAAAAATTAGGGATAAAGTGGTGGCGTTCAATGGTCACGTAACCATTGCCAATTATGATAGCAATGCCTCGCAGGAAAGCCAAGTGCCTATTGCTATAGATTCTGCCACCAAAAGTTTTTATCCAGAATTTAAAACTATTGAAGGGATTAAGCACGTACAGGCCGTTGCTACCAAATTTGGCGTGATTCGTACCGAAACCGATTTTGAAGGTGCTATTCTAAAAGGTGTGGGCGCTGATTATAATTGGGGTTATTTTAAAGATTTTTTAGTAGCAGGGAATGTGCCAGATTACACCAAAAAGCGAAATGAAGACATTTTAATTTCACAATATTTAGCCAACCGATTGAAATTTAAAGTAGGCGATAAGGTTCAAATGGTGTTCCCGAAAGAAGACCCCAACAAACTCCCAAACATCATAACATACAACATTGTAGGTATTTATAATTCGGGCTATCAAGATTTTGATGCCACGTATTTGATTGGGGATATCCGTCATTTGCAACGTATTAACGGTTGGAAACCCAATCAAGTGGGTAATTTTGAAGTGTTTATTGATGATTATGATGATTTGCAAGAAAAAGGTGTTGAAGTATTCCAAAGTATACCATCTACTTTAAATTCTGAAACCATCACGGAAAAGTATTATTCCGTTTTTGAATGGATTAAAATATTCGACAATAACATTTACGGTATCATTGGTATTATGATATTGGTGGCGGGCATAAACATGATAACCGCCTTGCTGGTTTTGATTTTGGAGCGTACCCAAATGATAGGTATTTTAAAAGCCTTGGGAAGCAATAATTGGAGCATCAGAAAATTGTTTTTATATAACGCTACATATTTAATCGTGCTTGGCTTATTTTGGGGGAATTTGATTGGCTTAGGGTTACTCTTTGCACAAAAATATTTTAAACTCATTCCACTAGATCCTAGTGTGTATTATGTTACTGAAGCTCCGGTTTATATTAATGTAAGTTATATTCTTGCCTTAAATGTGGGCACATTGGTGCTGTGTTTGGTTATGCTGTTGGTGCCTTCCTATATTATTACAAAAATATCGCCTGTGAAGGCTATGCGGTTTGATTGATTTATGTATTAAAATGGGTTATCTGTTTATTTAACATTTTTTATAAATGCTATTTTATTTCTCTATTTTCCCAATACTTCTTGTGCCTTCTCCAGTTTTATTTGTTAATGCGTCTCCTAGTTCAGCTCTCATTTTGTTTCCAAGAGATTCAATTTTTGCTACAACTTCAGGGTTTTCATCAGCTACATTTATAGTTTCACTAATGTCCTTAGATAAATCATAGAGTTCTATGTGATCAATAGTTTTTTGTTCATAATTAACAGGAAATCCATTTTTTCCTCCTTCGCGTCCATTCAATGTTCTGTATCTGTGTGGAAAATACATTTTCCATTTGCCATACCTTATGCCATGGAGTTCGTTTACGTGATAATAAAAGTAGTATGCTTCATGTGGAGATTCTTTAGATTCTCCCGTCCAAATATCCCATATATTTTTGCCATCAATTTTTTTATTTGGTAATTCGGCTCCTGTTATTTTCGCAATGGTTGGTAAAATGTCTATGGTCATCATAGGGATATCGATGACTCTTCCTGGCTTTATTTTTTTTGGATATCGGATAATACAAGGTTCTCTTTGGCCTCCTTCTAAAGCGGTGCCTTTCCCTTCTCTTAGAGGGTCAGCAGATCCAGCATGTTCGCCATAGCTTAACCACGGCCCATTATCAGAAGTAAAAATGACAATAGTATTATCATCTATATTGTTTTCTTTTAACGTAGCCAACACCTGCCCTACAGACCAGTCAATTTCCATAATAACGTCACCATACAAGCCTCTTTTAGATTTTCCTTTGAATTTATCTGAAACATGCAATGGTACATGAGGTTGTGGATGTGCAATGTATAAGAAAAAAGGAGCGTCTTTATTCTTTTTAATAAAATTGATACTTCTTTCTGTAATCTGTGTTGTTAGAGAAGATTGATTTGTTAATGTATCAATGATTGTTTCATTCTCATATAAAGGGAGTGGCCCAAAATTAAAAACAGTTCCTTGTTGAGGGTGCATTGGCCACATATCATTTGAATATGGAATTCCGAAATATTCATCAAACCCTTGTTTGTTTGGCATGAGGTCTGGGTGGTCTCCTAAATGCCATTTCCCCAAAATGCCCGTTTTATAATCTATACCCTTTAACATCTCGGCAATAGTGGTTTCAGATGGATTCAGCCCTCTATTACTATTTGGCATAAACGCTCCATGAACTCCTAAACGATTTGGGTAGCAACCCGTAAGAAGCCCAGCTCGTGATGCAGAACAGATAGGTTGTGCCGCATAGAAGTCGGTAAGTCTAATACCTTCTTGAGCCATTTTATCTAGATTGGGAGTTTCTATATCAGGCGAACCAAAGCAACCAATATCTTGATATCCTTGATCATCAGTAAAAATAATAATGATGTTCGGCTTATCATTTTTTACGGACGGATGATTTGTGCATGAAACAATACTAAGAAATAATAATATATATAGTGTTATATTGTTTTTCATAATTTTTAATGTTGTGTAACTCGTTGGGCGTAATCATTTGAAATAAAAAACATGGATTATAAATTTTGCAACATGTTTAAAATCAGAATATTTAAATTGTATGATAAAACAATATCATATCAAATATAGTGAAAAAATATTTCAGGGTTTTAGAAAATATGCCAAAACTTTTGAAGGTTTTAAGACAAGCACTTTGGGAAAAATAACAGCATTAACATTGGTTCAATATGTTAACTCATTTATATTTGACAGACCAATAAATAATATAAAAGACCAAACTTTTTAATTGCACCCAACGGGTTTTATAACTTTAGTTTTACTTTTTCTGTAAAGTAGCAGAAATATTTTTCATAAAGCTAAGCAAATGCTTTTACTGTCCCTCAATATCCCGAATATGATGTTCCAAGGCCTTTACCGAAATCTGGATTTCCCAAATCAAAAATGCCAACGACATGATCAATAAAATAAGTGCAGCGCCAAATACCCAAACGGCAATGGTTTGTTGTTGGATGTAAATTAAAAACATAGTAAGCACGCAAAGTAGCAAACTGGAAATACCAAAAATTTGCATCGAACGCGTTAAATAGAGCCGTTTTTTAATGTTCCTTATTTGCGCAATCAATACGCTGTCTTTTTTAATTAAATATTTGTCGTGTAAATCCCTTATTACAGATGCATAAGCCAAAAACCGATTGGTGTAAGCCAGCATAATCAATGAAATAGCAGAAAATAATAGAGCTGGTGTAGTGAGTGTAAGTGCTTCCATTTTAAAATTTTTACAAAGTTAGAAAATTACCAAAGAATAATGATTTGGAATTTGGTGCTTTTGCAAGGTAATTCTATATTTAACAGATGCAAGAAGACTTTCTACATTATATCTGGAAACACAAAAAGTTTGATGTTTCCAATATTAAAACCCAAGCAAACGATGCTATTTCTGTGGTGTCTGTAGGGCAGCATAACCTCAATAGCGGGCCAGACTTTTTTAATGCACAGCTTAAAATAGGAAATCAGCTTTGGGCGGGCAATGTA
>CAXBNH010000080.1:0-10962 GCA_963976905.1 uncultured Algibacter sp. | reverse complement strand
CGCCAACCACGATGGCTTCTGGCATATCTTCCCAATACGAGTAATAATCTACATTTCCTGCAACGGCTTCAAATAGATAATCGCCATCAAGCACGATAAATAGCGGATACTTTTTATCGGTATTTTTTTCATACCCTCGTGGTAATTGTATTTTAAGTCCGCGCGATTCGCCTAATTTTGAAGATTCAAAAGATTTATAAATAACTTGGGCGTTTACAATACCCACAGAAAAACATAAAAATAAAATGGAACGTATGGTTTTTTTCATTTGAAATGATTTGAGATTTATGACAGGGCAAGGTAACAAATTAACCCAACGTTTAAAAACAAAGTATTTGAAAGATTAAACCGCTATTTAACGTTTTCTGAAGTTTTGTTTCTATTATAAATAGGTAAGTAAATGAGCGACAATCCACCGAAAAGAATAATCATAAATGTTTGCGATGCCCACATAATCCAGCCAAAAGCGATGCTTGGTTCTTCGGCAATTCCAAAAATTGAAAATGCTGCATACACCGCCAATGGATAAGAACCTATCCCACCATTGGTTGCTGCAATACTAAAACTAGCTGATATAAATCCTATTAAAATAGCACCTGCTGAAATACCATGCAAATCGTCAATGGCCAAAGATGTTACGTAAAACATTAACAGATACATGCTCCAAATAAATAGGGTATGAAAAATAAACGCCCCTTTTTTTTTCATTTTGAAAATACTTAGTGCACCTTCAATCAGCCCGTTTACAAATGTTCTTATTTTTAAGGCGAACTTGGATTTGCTTTTTTTAATATACGTAAAAAACAAAATAGCCAAGCCTATTAAAAACACAAGGCCTATGATGATTTTACCTGGATTGAATTTATCGATGAAAAAGCCATAAATAAAATCGAATTGCAAAAAAAGCGTGATGATGATGACACCCGTCATCACTATTAAATCTGCGATACGTTCTGAAACTATCGTTCCAAAACCTTTTTCAAAAGGCACATTTTCATAGTTTGCAAGTATGGAAGCCCTGGCTACTTCGCCTGCCCTTGGAATGGTATAATTAATTAAATACGTTGCAAAAACGGCCATAACGCTGTTAGCAAATTTGACTTTATAGCCCATAGGCTCTAACTGAAAACGCCAACGGTAAGCACGTGACAAATGACTTAAAAGACCTAAGAAAACACCCAAAATAAGCCAAGTGTAATCGGCTCTTTTTGCATACATCAATAATTGGTCTAAGGAAACTTTAGATAGCGAATACCAAACCAAAATGACCCCTAAAAGTAGCGGGAGCATCAGCTTAATGATTTTTTTCAGCTTTAGGTTCAAGAGTCTATTTCAACAAGTTAGTGGCTTCATCTGGAAATACTAAAGACGGTTTAAAAACTTTGGCTTTTTCAATATCCATAAAAGCATAAGTAATCAAAATCAAGGTATCTCCCACCGAAACTTTTCTGGCAGCGGCGCCATTTAGGGTTATTTCGCCCGTGTTTCTTGGCCCGGGAATGCAATAGGTTTCCAATCGCTCACCATTATCGTTATTCACAATCTGGACTTTTTCTCCTTGAATAATGTTAGCGGCATCCATCAAATCTTCATCAATAGTAATACTGCCAATGTAGTTAAGTTCTGCACCGGTGCATTTTACTCTGTGAATTTTAGATTTTACTACTTGTATTTGCATGTGGCAAAGGTAATTAATTTAAAGCTATGTTGTCTATCAATCTAATATCATCGGCATAAACCGCAACAAAGGCTCTGTATATTTTTTTGTCCCGATAACTATCAGGAGATTTTCGTTTTACGATTTTTAAGCTGGCTTCATCTGCAACAATAAAATACTCCAATTTTAATAACGGATGTTTTGCAAATTGTGTTTCTACCCATTCGGTAACTTTAGCAGCACTTTTTGTGCCAAATTGTTTTTTGGCAGCTTTTAGGGTTTTATATATAAAAGGAGCCGCTTTTTTATATTCTGGTTTTAATCGCGTATTTCTGGAGCTCATAGCCAATCCATCACTTTCCCTGTGTATAGGGCAACCTATAATAGTTACAGGCAACTCATGTTTTTCAGCTAGTTTTTTTATGATCTGCAATTGCTGGAAGTCTTTTTCCCCAAAATAGGCATTATCTGGTTTTATAATTTCAAAAAAACGTTTTATAATAGTGCCCACACCGTCAAAATGACCGTTTCTGTATTTGCCTTCCATTTCAAATTCCAAACCATCAAAATCTAAATTTTCGGCTATAGTATGGCCTTTGTAAACATCTTCAACGGTAGGTGCGTATATGATAATATCTTCAGAAATCGTTTTAAGCAAAGCGACATCACTTTCCAATGTGCGCGGGTATTTTTTAAGGTCTTCGGGGTTGTCAAATTGTGTAGGGTTTACAAAAATACTCACAACCACCCTGTCATTTTGCGCCATGGCATTTTCAACCAATGCCAAATGCCCTTCATGCAATGCGCCCATAGTGGGAACAAAACCAATGCGCATGTGTTTCGTCTTAAAAGATGTTAAAATCTTCTCAATTTGCACTCTATCTGAATAAACCTCCACGCTGTAATAAAAAATTAACGGGTGCAAACTTAATATTTTTACTTCCAATCTGCATAAATTTTTGTAATTTTGCGTGTTTTTTATTTTGAATTCCCAGAAAAAACACCAAAAACAATCATATGAAAGATAAGAGGATATTATATGTATCATCTGAAGTAGTGCCTTATTTGCCAGAGACTGAAATTTCTTCCATGTCTTTTGAAGCTCCTAGATTAGTGAACCAACAAGGTGGTCAGATAAGAATATTCATGCCCAGATACGGAAACATTAATGAACGCAGACATCAATTACATGAAGTGATACGGCTATCTGGAATCAATTTGGTAATCAACGATTTGGACATGCCTTTAATCATTAAAGTAGCATCCATACCAAAAGAGCGTATCCAGGTTTATTTTATAGATAACGAAGAATATTTTAAAAGAAAAGGTACTTTTAAAGACAAACAAGGTGTTTTGTTCCCAGATAATGATGAGCGCGCTATCTTTTTCGCAAAAGGGGTTATTGAAACCGTTAAAAAATTAAATTGGGCACCAGACATCATTCATGTGCACGGTTGGTTGGCTTCTTTATTGCCCTTGTACCTAAAAGAATATTATAAAGACGAGCCTTTATTTAACGAGAGCAAAATCGTTACCTCTGTGTACAATCAAAGTTTTAACAATACGTTAAATGAGGATATGCATAATAAGATTAAATTTGACAACATTAATGATGATGTTGTTAAGATTTTAGAAACACCTTCTTATACGAATTTGATGAAAGTGGCCATTGACTATTCCGATGCTTTAATCGTAGGGTCTGAAGAACTTCCTGAAGATTTGGAAAATTATATTAAAAACTCTAATAAACCCGTTTTGGAATATAAAAGCAAGGATGAGTTTGGTGAAGCTTACACAACATTTTTCAATTCAGAAGTGTTAGTTTAACCCACAAGAGTTCATTACTAAGTTATGAAGAAAAAATTTAAAGCCCTTTTACCTACCTGTTCCGTTCTATGTATTGTTTTATCATTTGTTGGATGCGACAAAGATTTTAGTACTGTTGATAGCGATGTCATTGGAGAAGGCAATGCCAATTTTGATGCGCCAAATATCACTATTCCCGTTACGGCTTACAATAAAAAACTGGATTCTGTACAAATCAGTAATTTAGGGCCTTCTTTGTTAGGCATATTCAACGATCCGGTTTATGGGCAATCCAAAGCCAGTATTGTTACACAAATCAAACAAGCTGCAAATAGTCCAGATTTTGGTGCCAACCCAGTTATTGACTCAGTGGTTTTAAGAATCCCTTATTATAGTAAGGTTACTGGAGCCAATACGGAAACCGGTGAAACATTATATGCTTTAGATTCCTTATACGGCAATCCAGAAGCAAAGTTCAAAATATCAATATATAGAAACAACTACTTTTTAAGAAGTTTCAACCCAAATGCTAGTTTAAACGAACTTCAACGTTATTATTCAAATGCTAATATTGCTGATAAAACCATCAACTCAGCGCTTACAGAAAATACGGCAATAGATTTTGACGCACAAAAAGGTGATTTAATTTTTGAAGTTGATGATTTTAAACCAAGTAATAAAGAAATTATTTTAACAACAGGAACTGGTGACACAAAAACCACTGAAATTATAGAACCTTCGTTTAGAGTTCATTTGGATAATGACTTTTGGAAAGCTGCTATAATTGATCAAGCAGGATCAAGTGTTTTAAGTAACGATAATAATTTTTACAACTATTTTAGAGGCCTGTACATTAAAGCAGAACCTATTGACAATGATGGCAGTATGGTTTTACTGAACCTAGCAGACGCTAAATCAAACATTATCATATATTACTCTAAAGACTCTGGTACTGATTCCTCAGGAAGAATTCAGACTACTCACACATTTAATTTTACTGGAAACAAATTGAACACCTTTATCAACGATTTTGATGTCACATTACAAAATGGGAATAAAACCGATGGTGACGACCTGTTATATTTAAAAAATATAGGTTCTATCGCTGTGGTTGATTTATTTGGCAACGAAGATTTAGACGATAACAAAGTGCCCGATGCCTTGGACGCTTTAAGAGCGGAGTTCAAAAACGGAGAGAGCCAAAACGCTTTGATCAATGAAGCCCAATTGATTGTTTATGAAGATGAAAACATAACATCGCCATCAGAGAACTATCATAAATATGATAGGATTTATGCTTACGATATCAACAATAACACTCCACTTATTGATTATGCCATCGATCAAACTACTGATGTGAACAATCCTCTTATTTCTAAATTTATCCATTTAGGCCGCAGAGCAGAAACAGGCGAAAGTACTAATGTATGGAAATATAAAATACGTATCACACAGCATTTGAACAACCTTGTTTTCAAGGATTCTACCAACACCAAAATAGGGCTAGTGATTTCAAACAATGTTAATAACATAAACAACGCCCTAATTTTAAATAGTGGAGACGGCGTAACATCGGTTCCAGCGGCATCAATTATAAGCCCAAGGGGCACTGTTTTGCATGGCAGTAACCAAACTGTTAACGAAAACAGGCGCATGGCATTGAAAATATTTTTTACCAAACCAAAATAAATTACAACCAAAATAAATTACATATGTGTGGAATTGTTGGATATTTAGGACACAGGGAGGCTTACCCAATTATTATTGAAGGCCTTAAACGATTAGAATATAGAGGTTACGATAGTGCTGGTATTGCATTATTTGATGGCGAAAACCTTAAAGTTTCAAAAACAAAAGGCAAAGTTGTCGATTTGGAAACCCGTGCAGATAAAGAAATAACAAAACATGGGAATATAGGCATTGGCCATACAAGATGGGCAACCCACGGTGTTCCAAACGATGTGAATTCCCATCCACATGTTTCTAATTCTGGCGAACTCGTGATTATTCACAATGGCATTATAGAAAATTATGAGTCATTAAAACAAGAGTTGATTTCAAGGGGTTACACCTTTCAGTCCGATACAGATACCGAGGTATTGGTAAACCTTATTGAAGATGTTAAAAAGCAGGGAGATATCAAACTTGGAAAGGCAGTTCAAATTGCTTTAAACCAAGTTATTGGCGCTTATGCTATTGCTGTTTTTGACAAAACAAAACCAGAAGAAGTTGTTATTGCCCGCTTAGGAAGCCCATTGGCCGTAGGCATTGGTAAAGATGAATTTTTTATTGCCAGTGATGCGTCACCCTTTTTAGAATATACTAAAGATGCTATTTATCTTGAAGATGAAGAAATGGCCATCATTAGATTTCATAAGCCCATAAAAATAAGAAAGATTAAAGATGACTCTTTAGTAGCTCCATATATTCAAAAGCTTCAAATTAATTTAGAGCAGATTGAAAAAGGTGGCTATGATCATTTTATGCTCAAAGAAATCCACGAGCAACCAAAAGCTATTACAGATACTTATAGAGGAAGATTATTAAGAAACGAAGCCATTATAAAAATGGCCGGTGTTGAAGATAATATGAAAAAATTCCTCAATGCCGATCGTATTATTATTGTAGCCTGTGGCACATCATGGCATGCCGGTTTAGTTGCCGAGTATATTTTTGAAGATTTAGCAAGAATCCCTGTAGAAGTAGAATATGCTTCGGAGTTTAGATACAGAAATCCCGTAATTACAGAAAACGATGTGCTTATTGCCATTTCCCAATCTGGTGAAACTGCCGATACGTTGGCAGCCATCAAATTGGCAAAATCAAAAGGTGCTTTTGTTTTTGGCGTTTGCAATGTTGTAGGATCCTCCATCGCTAGAGAAACCTATGCCGGCGCATACACACATGCTGGCCCGGAAATTGGAGTTGCCTCAACCAAGGCATTTACAACTCAAATTACCGTTTTAACCTTAATAGCCCTAAGGCTAGCAAGAGCTAAAGGCACGATGAGCAGTTCAGATTTCCATACGCATTTATTGGAACTCGAAATGATTCCTAAAAAAATAGAAAAAGCTTTGGAATCTGATGCACATATAAAAATGATTGCTGATATCTATAAAGATTCCCGTAATTGCCTATACTTAGGTAGAGGCTATAATTTCCCTGTGGCCCTTGAAGGTGCTTTGAAGTTAAAAGAAATTTCTTATATACATGCCGAAGGCTATCCTGCCGCAGAAATGAAACACGGTCCTATTGCTTTAATAGATGAAAACATGCCTATTATAGTCATTGCCACTAAAAAAGGACATTACGAAAAAGTGGTCAGCAATATTCAAGAAATAAAATCTAGAAAAGGAAAGATTATTGGCATAGTGACCGAAGGCGATGTGGATGTTAGAAAATTGGCAGACCACGTTATTGAAGTGCCTGACACTTTAGAGTCGCTATCACCTTTATTAACAACCATTCCGCTTCAATTATTATCTTACCATATTGCAGTGTTATTGGGCAAAAATGTTGATCAGCCCCGTAATTTAGCAAAATCTGTTACTGTAGAATAATTTAGATATGATAAATAAAAATGCCTAGGTCTTAATTAAGACCTAGGCATTTTTGTATTAAATAAGCATGATATTTTATATTTATAATAAAAATTCACGCACTTTTTTGCGAAAATATATTATGCGCGCATAATTTTTTATATCTTTATAATTAGCTTATCTAAAAACTAAACCTATTATAAATGAAAACAACTATCTCAATTCTACTTTTGTTATTTTGCAGCATTTCTTTTTCGCAAACCACAATTAAGGGATCTGTTAAAGATGATAACAGTCAACCTATTCCTGGAGCAAACATTATTATAATTGGCACATCAACAGGTACGGTTACCGATTATGATGGCAATTTCTCGCTAACCGCCGATCAAACACTCCCATTCAGTATTCAAGTAAGCAGCGTTGGTTTTGGAACTGTAACCGAAGTAATCAACTCAAATAATCAAACAGTTACTATTGTTTTAAGAGAAGGCACTTCTTTAGATGAGGTTGTTATTTCTGCATCAAGAACTCCAGAAAGCATAAGGGAATCTCCTGTAACCATTGAAAGATTTGATGCTCGCGATGTTAAACTAGCCACAAGTCCTAGCTTTTATACCAGTTTAGAAAACCTAAAGGGTGTAGATGTCAATCGTGGTAGTTTAACATTCAACTCTGTAAACACACGTGGTTTTGCAACGTTCAATAACACACGGTTCGTTCAATTAATAGATGGAATGGATAACGCATCGCCTGCACTAAACTTTGTTATGGGGAATCTTGTGGGTATGAATGAACTGGATGTAAATAGTATTGAATTATTGCCTGGTGCATCCTCTGCACTATATGGCGCCAATGCTTTTAACGGTATTTTGTTTATGACCAGTAAAAATCCTTTTGACCACCCCGGTGTAAGCGCATACTACAAACAAGGTATCACGTCTCAAAAAGCTGCTGGCGATAATGCTTATAGAGATTTTGGCGTTCGTGCTGCACATAAGTTTAATGACAAATTTGCTGCTAAGGCTTCCTTTTCTTATTTAAAAGGTACAGACTGGTATGCTACAGATGATAATCAATATGACTTAGGAAGTCCTGGCTCTGCAGATGCCATTCAGTCCTTTAGGTCAAGCCCCGCTCATAATGGTTTAAATATTTATGGTGATGAGGTAACATTGAGTGCTCTAGGCCTTAATCTGAAACAAGTTGCTCAAAGTTTAGAACAGGGAGGATTGATTCCTCCAGGAGCTAGTAATTTAGTCCCTGAAGATAATGTGGGACGAACTGGTTACAAAGAATCTGATTTAACCGATTACAATGCAGAAAGTGTAAAAGCAGATTTCGCACTACACTACAGACCTGCGGGAGATGATTTGGAAATCATTTGGAATTCAAGAATAGGTCATGGAAATACCATTTACCAAGCGGCCAACAGGTACCAATTAAAAAACTTCTTAATACAACAACACAGGCTTGAAATTAGAAATGATGATTTCTTTTTAAGAGGCTATACCACCAGTGAAACTGCGGGCGATACTTACGATATGTTTTTTACAGGCGTTAATATGAGTAAAGTTGGTGCTCAAGAATGGTTTGGAACTTACGCAGGCGCCTATGTACAAGGTGCCGGACAAGTAGCTGGTGGGGGTGGTGACCCTTTTGATCCAGCTGTTCAAGCACAATTGCACGCAGCAGCTAGAGTGGCAGCAGACCAAATGGTAACCATACAACCAGGCACACCAGAGTTTGATGCGCTTTTCAATCAAATAACATCAAACCCAGATGTAAATGCTGGTTCTAAGTTTATAGATAACTCAAAATTATATGTGGGTGAAGGAAATTATAATTTTAGTCGATTATTAAATGATGCCTTAGACTTACAAGTAGGTGGCTCCTACAGGCAATATGCATTAAATTCTGAAGGAACGCTCTTTACAGATTATGACGGTCCTATTAAGTATAATGAATATGGTGCTTATGTACAAGGCATTAAAAAACTGGCGGATGATAGATTAAAAATTACAGCTTCTTTACGTTATGATAAAAATGAATTGTTTGATGCCAATATTTCCCCAAGAGTATCTTTAGGCTATTCCGCAGGCGACAATAAACAACATAACTTTAGAGCATCCTTTCAAACAGGATTTAGAAACCCACATACACAAACCCTCTTTATAGGACTGGATGTAGGTAGAGCTATTTTAGTTGGAGCAGCGCCAAGTAATTTAGATAGAGATTTACCAAATACAACACTAACAGGTAGAGATGCTTACTCAAATTCATACACATTAGCGTCGGTCCAAGCATTTGCTGCCAGTGGAGGTACTACTACTTTAGAAGCTGTAAATGGCACAGGAATTACGCCACTTGTTAAACCTGAACAAGTAACTGCTTTTGATTTAGGTTACCGTGGAAAATTAGGGCCAATTACAGTAGATTTAAACACGTATTTCAACATGTATAATGATTTCCTTGCTGAAAAAATTGTTGCTACTCCTGTAACAGGATCTGTAAACGACATGTCTGGTGTTGGTGCTGTAGCCACAGGAAATGTTAAGCTTTTTAATACCTACACCAACTCATCGGCCGAAGTAAACTCTTATGGAGCTGTTATAGGATTATCAACAAAAATTGCCAAAAATTACAACCTAAGCGCAAGCTATAACTATGCAAAATTAGATTTTGACCAAACATCAGAACCTGATTTTAGTGCAGGATTCAATACACCAGAGCATAAGGTAAAAGTATCATTCGGCAATCCTAACTTAATTCATAATTTAGGTTTTAATGTCAATGCCCGCTGGAGTGACGAGTATTTATGGCAAGCTAGTATGGCAAATGCCATCATTCCATCAAGAACCGTTGTGGATGCGCAATTAAACTATACCGTAGCCTCTTTAAAATCGATGTTTAAAATAGGTGCAACAAATTTAGGCGGCAAAGAATACCAAAGTGCTGTTGGCACGGGTTTTATAGGCCAACAATACTATGTTTCTTGGACTATTAACAACTTATAATGACAAACTAAAAACTGTTCTAAAACGTCTTGAAATTCAAGACGTTTTTTTATTCCAAAAAACCTATAAAAACAACTTTCATTTTAAATTAAAAAAATTATCTTTGCACGCGGAAACTAAAAGTGTTTTCATTCAATTAAAACGCATAATATTAAACACATAAGTAATGGCTAAAGTTACAGGTAAAGTTGCACAAATAGTAGGTCCAGTTATCGATGTTGAATTCGCTGCTGGTTCAGAACTTCCAAAAATTTACGATTCATTGGAAATCAAAAGAGCTGATGGCTCTTTATTGGTATTAGAGGTACAATCTCATATTGGAGAAGATACCGTTCGTACCATAGCCATGGATTCATCAGATGGTTTAAGCAGAGGTACTGAAGTTCATGCTACTGGAGCACCTATTCAAATGCCAATTGGCGATGATGTTTACGGACGTTTATTTAACGTAATTGGAGATGCTATTGATGGTCTTGGAGAGTTACCTAAAGCTGGAAATGCTGGATTGCCAATTCACCGTCAAGCACCAAAATTTGAAGATTTATCAACGTCTACAGAGGTTTTATTTACAGGTATCAAAGTAATCGATCTTATTGAGCCTTATGCAAAAGGTGGTAAAATTGGTTTGTTTGGTGGTGCTGGTGTTGGTAAAACAGTATTGATACAGGAATTAATTAATAACATTGCCAAAGGACATGGTGGTCTTTCTGTATTTGCGGGTGTTGGAGAACGTACTCGTGAGGGAAATGATTTACTTCGTGAAATGTTAGAGTCTGGAATTATCCGCTACGGTGATGATTTCATGCATTCTATGGAAGCAGGCGGATGGGATTTATCTAAAGTTGACAAATCTAAGATGAAAGAATCTAAAGCTACTTTCGTATTCGGACAAATGAATGAGCCACCAGGAGCACGTGCGCGTGTTGCCCTATCTGGTTTAACAATT
>CAXBNH010000079.1:0-10972 GCA_963976905.1 uncultured Algibacter sp. | reverse complement strand
TATTCTGTGATTTCACCAGAATCCTGCTCGTCTATACTTTGGCGTAGTTGGGAATATAAAGAGCAAGCCGCTGAAGCTTTAAAATTAACGGCTGCCGATATGAAAAAACTCAAAATGGTCGATGAAATCGTGAAAGAACCACTTGGGGGGGCGCACAGGGATAGAGAAAAAACATTCGAGATTGTGAGCAACGCCATTGTAAAATCTTTTGAGCCGCTCAAAAACTTATCACCAAAAGAATTGGTAAAAAACCGAATGGATAAATATGCCAATATGGGGGTGTTTAAAGGCTAAGCCTTTTAAAACCATATCATAAAAAAAGCTGAAGCGGTTCGCTTCGGTTTTTTTTATGGTTATTCACAATATTTTCAAGTTATTAACAGTTAATTTGTTAACTACCCGTTAACATCGCAAAAGAAAAAAGAAGCATTGGCCTTCTTATTTTAATTACTTTCGTAGTCATGGAACAGCCCAACCAATTAAAAGGATATAAAGTAGATAAAAGCACCTTAATCAGTCTTGAAAAAGGAAAAATACCTCCACAAGCTATTGATTTAGAGGAAGTTGTATTGGGGGCAATGATGATTGATAAGAAAGGTGTTGATGAAGTGATTGACATTTTAAGTCCCGATGCATTCTATAAAGAAGCTCATCAACATATATTTTCTGCCATTTTTCAGCTATTTGAAAATAGTGAACCGGTTGACTTATTAACCGTTTCAACGCAATTAAAGAAAAATGCCAAGCTGGAATTGGCAGGAGGCGATTTTTACCTCATTTCTCTTACCCAAAAAGTATCTTCTTCGGCGCATATTGAGTTCCATGCACGTATTATCCTTCAAAAATTCATCCAGCGAAGTTTGATTAAAATTTCAAATGAAATCATTGAAGATTCGTATGATGAAACCAAAGATGTTTTTGATTTATTGGATACTGCCGAATCAAAATTATATGAAGTAACCCAAGGAAATATTAAAAAATCGAGTGAAACCGCTCAAGATTTGGTTATTCAGGCCAAGAAGAAAATTGAGGAGATTTCCAATAAAGAAGGCTTAAGTGGTATTCCCACAGGATTCAATAAACTTGATAAGTTGACCTCGGGTTGGCAACCATCAGATTTAATTATTATTGCGGCACGTCCAGGTATGGGTAAAACGGCATTAACGCTTTCTATGGCTAGGAATATAGCGGTAGATCAAAATATACCCGTGGCATTCTTTTCTTTGGAGATGGCTTCCGTGCAATTGATTACCCGTTTAATCTCTAGTGAAACAGGCTTATCTTCTGAAAAATTAAGAACAGGTAAACTTGAAAAACATGAGTGGGAACAGCTTAACGTAAAGGTTAAAGATTTAGAAAAAGCCCCTTTGTTTATTGACGATACGCCTTCGCTTTCTATTTTTGATTTACGTGCAAAAGCGCGCCGTTTATCATCGCAACACGGCATTAAGCTTATCATGATTGATTATTTGCAACTTATGACTGGTGGTAGCAACCATGGCGGAAACCGTGAGCAAGAAATTTCCATGATTTCTAGAAACTTAAAAGCCTTGGCAAAAGAATTGAATGTGCCTGTAATTGCCTTATCGCAGTTATCGCGTGCGGTGGAGACCCGTGGCGGAAGCAAACGTCCGTTACTTTCAGATTTGCGTGAATCTGGTGCGATTGAACAAGATGCCGATATTGTATCGTTTATTTACAGACCTGAATATTATAAAATTGATGAATGGGATGATGAAGAACGTTCGCCAACAGAAGGCCAAGGGGAGTTTATAGTAGCAAAACACCGTAATGGTGGCTTGGAAAACATCCGTTTAAAATTCATCGGGCATTTAGGTAAGTTTGATAATTTAGATGATTTTGATTCGCCTTTTGAGTTTCATTCTAAAATGAATGCCGCTGCAAACGATGATACGTTTAAATCTGATAATTATAAAGCAAGTCCAGACCAAGCTTTTGGTAGTTCGTTTAATGATGATAACGATGATGAAGTGCCGTTTTAAGGATTAATCTTCTGTTAAACACATTTTGCAAAGCATATTTTTGAGTATCTTCGATTTATGAAGAAGACCCTATCTATCATATTATTTTTATTCTTTTCAATACATACGTTTGCTTCCTATATCCTTATTCCCATGGATTCCGAAAGCCAAAAAAACCATTTAAAAGCTTATGGTATTACGTATTGGGCGCTCAGTAAACAGCTCAAAGTAAAATGGTTGCTTAATTATAGGGGCGGTTCTTTTTTGTTGCCAGATACTGAAAATATTCAAAAGGAATGTCAAATACGTGGCGTATCTTTTGAAGTGATTTCCAATGATAAAACGGAAAGTGTTTTAGAGGAAATAAGCAGTCCGAGCCAAAATATGGAAGCCGTTGTTTTGGAAAAAGCGCCTAAAATAGCCGTTTACACACCCTCAGGAAAATTACCTTGGGATGATGCGGTAACTATGGTTTTGCAATATGCCGAAATTCCTTATGAAACCATTTACGACGAAGAAGTCCTCAATGATGGCTTGCTTTTGTTCGATTGGTTGCATTTGCACCACGAAGATTTTACTGGCCAATACGGTAAATTTTATGGTGCCTACAGAGCAGCTTCGTGGTATATTGAAGAAAAAAAAGCAGCCGAAACGTTGGCCACAAAATTAGGCTACGATAAAGTGTCTTCAGAAAAATTGGATGTAGCCTTAAAAATTAGGGATTACGTAGTGGGCGGTGGGTTTATGTTTGCCATGTGCAGCGCCACCGATAGTTTTGATATTGCCCTATCAGCTGAAGGTGTTGACATCTGCGAACCCATGTTTGATGGCGACGGGAGTGATGCTGGCTATCAAAATAAAATAGATTACAGTAAAACTTTTGCGTTTACAAATTATACGTTGGAAAGAAGCCCAATGGTTTATGAGTTTTCTTCCATTGATATGACGAGAAATAGGATGGTTCCACAAACTACCGATTATTTTTCGCTGATGGAATTTTCAGCAAAATGGGATCCTGTTCCTACGATGTTGTGCCAAAACCATACAGCTTTAGTAAAAGGTTTTATGGGGCAAACTACGGCATTTAATAGAGATGAAATAAAATCGAATGTGTTGGTAATGGGGGAAACCAAATCCAATGGGGAAGCCAAATACATCCACGGTATTAAAGAAAAAGGGTTTTTTACGTTTTATGGTGGGCATGACCCCGAAGATTATCAACATAGGGTGGGTGACTCCAAAACAGAACTCGATTTGCACCCCACATCACCAGGATACCGATTGATTTTAAACAATGTGCTGTTTCCAGCAGCAAAAAAGAAAAAGCAGAAAACGTAACAGGTGTTTTAACTTGTTATTGGTCAAAAATTGTTATTGGTTATTTAGTTATTCAGTCGAATCTTTAATAACTCAATAATTGATAACTGAATACCCATTAAGAATGAATTTTTTTCAAAAAGAGATACGATTAAAGCCTCATTCCAGAGGTTTCCATTTGATAACGGATGCTGTTATAAAAGCCATTCCAGAAATACATGAAATACAAATGGGGCAACTACAGGTTTTTATTAAGCACACATCGGCCAGTTTAACCATTAATGAAAATGCCGATTTTACCGTAAGAACCGATTTTGAAAGCCATTTTAATGTGATGGTTCCAGAAAATGCGTCTTACTATAAGCACACTTATGAAGGGTCTGATGATATGCCGGCGCATATTAAAGCTTCTTTATTGGGAACATCCGTTCAAATTCCTATTACCAAAGGGGAATTGAATTTAGGGATTTGGCAAGGTATTTATTTATGCGAGCACAGAGATTATGGAGGTTCACGTAATCTTGTGGTTAGTGCTTTTGGTGTTTAATACTGTTAAATTTCTACAGTAACGGTGGTTTTTTCAAACTCATAAATAAAACCATCTGCACCTGTTCCTCCAGACAAGGTTTCATTTTGGTTTAAAATGAAATGCTTTTGGTCTTCAGATACCGTAATGCTTCCCCGTTCAGTCCCGCTGATGGTAATGTAAACATTGGGGGCGTCTTCTGTAAAAAAGAAACTATATTCGCCACTATCAAGGCCATCCTCAAGTGTATTGTCGGTATTGGTATTTCCTATGCTTAAAACACCATTATATTCATCAAACACCCATATGATTTCTCCAAGTTCAAAGTCAATATCAACACCAGCAATACCGCCACTCACATGGGTTAAATTCCATTGTGCGATGGTAATCTCTTCGGGTGTGTCGTCATTTTTATCTATGGAGCAGTTGGTTAGCATGAAAAAACAACAAACAAGCATTAAGAGTTTAGATTTCATATTTGAAAAACATTAGGGTTCTAATTATTAGATGTGAAACTGCTAAAAAGGTTGCGTAAATTATGGGGTTATTGAATCTGCTTTACTTTTTTCAAGAAGCAGTGTTTCTAAAATATGCTCAACACCAAAGGCATCATTAGTTTTGGTTTCAAAACGCGCAATTTTCTTTACATTGGGATGTGCATTTTGCATAGCATAGCTAAAATAACCTAGTTTTAGCATTTCTATATCATTGTTATAATCGCCAAAAACCATGGTTTCATCAGAAGAAATATTATAGGAATCTTGCAATAGTTTTATGGCATGCCCTTTATTCGCTAAATTATCAGAAATATCAACCCAATGGCGTGCCGATGTTTTTACTTTATAGTTGGCTTCCAAATGTTTTACGTGCGGGTAAATGTGTTTTTCTGAATTTTCTTCATGAAAAAGTGCCACTTTGTATATGGGTTCGGTAATTTCTGAGGCCTCTTCAATAAGTACATAATTAGGGTAATATTCAGTTAAAAGATTCAATAGAGTTTCAGAACTGCTTTTTACGTACGCTTTGTTTTTTCCGCAGAATACAGGATGTGTATTTTCAATCGGGGTGATTAAATCGATAATTTCTGTAAGGCTTTCTTCTTTTAAAGTTGTGGATAATAATGTTTCTTCCATTTTAGAAACCAGTCCGCCATTTTCAGAAACGATGATGATGTCGTTTTTTATGGTATCCAATTTTTCAGTGATACTGTAATGCGGCCTGCCACTTGCTGCCACAAATAATATGTCGTGGGCAGCCATTTTGTTGAACAGTTCAAAAAATTGTGGGCTGACTTCATGTTTGGAATTTAACAAGGTACCATCCATATCCGTAATAACTAATCTCACTTTCGATAAATCCATAATGTAACAATTTAGATGCAAAAGTAATTTTCTTAATTTGAATAGAGACTGAAACTGGATTAATTTATTGAAAAGATAACATATTTAATAGGATGGAAGTATTATTGGATTTCATGAGCTTTTTAACAAAAGTCAAGGAGCAAAATCATTTATAATTGTATTTTTACTCACAAGAAATTAAACATATGAATTCCAGAGAAAACCAACTAAAAGCTTTTGACCGTTTATTGACCATTATGGATGAGTTGCGCGCGCAATGCCCTTGGGATAAAAAGCAAACCATGGAAACTTTACGGCACCTTACTATTGAAGAAACTTATGAATTGGGCGATGCTATTTTGGATAATGACCTAGAAGAAGTAAAAAAAGAATTGGGCGATGTACTGTTGCATATTGTGTTTTATGCTAAAATAGGAAGCGAGACCAATGACTTCGATATTGCTGATGTTTGTAACGGAATCTGTGAAAAATTGATAAGCCGTCACCCGCATATTTACGGTGATGTAACTGTTGAAAATGAAGAGGATGTAAAGCGTAATTGGGAAAACTTAAAACTGAAAGAAGGTAAAAATAGTGTGTTGGAAGGCGTGCCCAATAGTTTGCCGGCTTTGGTAAAAGCCAATAGAATTCAAGAAAAAGTAGCTGGTGTTGGGTTTGATTGGGAAGCACCACATCAAGTTTGGGAAAAAGTTGAGGAAGAGCTCAACGAATTTAAAAATGAAGTAGAATCTGGCAATAAAGATGCTATGGAAAGCGAGTTTGGTGATGTGCTTTTTTCCATGGTCAATTATGCCAGGTTTTTAAATATCAATCCAGAAAATGCATTGGAACGTACCAATAAAAAATTCTCAAAACGCTTTCAATACCTTGAAAATAAAGCAAAAGGGTTGAACAAACCTTTAAAAGATATGACTTTGGCCGAAATGGATGTGTTTTGGGAAGAAGCTAAAAAACTATAGTTTATTGAATGAGTTCTTTAATGGTTTTGGCAACACCATCATTTTTATTGGTATCTGTGATTTTTTTTGCAATTTGTATTACGGCGTCATTGGCATTTGCTACGGCCACGCCCATACCAACTGCTTTTAGCATGTCTATATCATTATAATTATCGCCAAAAGCTATTATGTTTTCCAAGGAAATACCTGGATAGCAATTTTTAATGAGCGTTTCAATAGCTGTTTTTTTAGAAATGGACTTATGCGAAATTTCTATATAAGTGGATTTGGAACGGTACAACATAATTTCATGACTGCATTCTATTTCCAAACTTTTGTACAAAGCGTCAATCTCTTGTTCATCGCCCATACACATGATTTTATGGGCGCCTTTTTTTTCTTTAATCCAAGTTTTTAAAACCGCCTCGTTTGATTTTACAATGGGTACCGCTTTTGTATTATTGATTTCCCTTTCGGCCCAAAAATCCATGGCTGGCACATACCATTCGTCTGCATGGTACAAACTTAAGTGAATGCTTGTGTTTTTGCATTTTGAAATAATGGTTTCTAATATGCTATTGTTTATAACTGTGGATTCTAAAATGATGCCGTTGTTTAATATCAGTCCACCATTGTAAGCGATTAACGGTGTATCTGTGTTGCCAAATAATTCCTGTAAATGCTGCATGGCTTTTGGCATTCTTGATGAAATCAATATAAATGGAATGGGGGATATGCGTTTTACTTCTTCGATAGTACTTACTGATAATTCTCGGTCTTTGTTTAAAAGCGTGCCGTCAATATCGCTGCAGATTAATTTGTATGGCATGGTGTAAAATATAAAATCCTACATATGAGATACAGTAAATAAACCAATTATGTAGGATTTCAGGTTATTAAAATTCAATAAAGCTCTTTAATTTTACTAAGCTTCGTTTTCCAAAGTTTCAACGTGTTTTTGTGGTCTTTTATGTTGTTGTGAACTTCTTTTACAAGCGGATTGTCATCTTCAACATTGGTAAAAAACTGTAGATTATTTTCCAATTGATTGATTTGACTTTTAACTTCGTCTATTTTTTTACGGATAAAACTACGTTCGTTGTCCAAATGCCTTTGGTTATCTTCGCTATTGAGGTCTTCCAGCTTGTTTTTAAACTTTATCATCTCAATCTCATTTTTATCAATTTTGGTGCTTGCAAACAGCTCATCCAGCATTTTATTGAACTTACCTTCAATATAACGTTTGTCGTTGGGAACTCTCCCAAAACCATTCCATTGCGAAATAATATCGGTTATGGTGGCTAAATCTTTTTCTTTATCGCCAGAAATTTTTAAGGTTTTAAGCGTATCTAAAAGCTCGTATTTTTTATTGAAAGCGTCCAGATTTACTTGGTTCGCCGCTTTTCTTGAAGCGTGTAATTTATCAAAATAATGATTGCAAGCGGCTTTGAAACGTTTCCAAATTTTATCGCTGTCTTTTCTAGGTACATGGCCTATTTTTTTCCAATCACTTTGGATTTTTTTCATTAAAGACGTTGTAGTTTCTTTGTCCTCATTGTCTTTGTTATCTTCTGCAATTTGAATGAGTTCCAGTTTTTTTTGAAGGTTGTCGTACTGTTCTTTTTTCAAACCTTTATAAAACCCATTTTTGCTTTTATTGAAAGTTCTAACAGCTGTTTTGAATTTAGACCACGTGTCTTCATTAACCTTTATAGGTACTTTACCGGCATTAAAAAAGGCTTCTCTGAGTGCTTCAACTTCTTTTATTTTTTTCTGCCAAACCCCATGTGAGTTTACTTTTTCATTATTTATAGCTTCAATGTTCGCTATGATTTCAAGTTTTACTTCCAGGTTTTTTTCATGGATTTTATCAATATGCTGATAATATAACTGGCGTTTATCATTGATTGTTTTGGTCGCCTTTTTAAAACGCTCCCAAATGTCCTCACGATGCTCTTTGCCAACAGGGCCCAATTCTTCTTTCCACATTTTATGGAGTTCTTGAAGTTCCCTAAAGGCACGCATTACATCATCATCTTTTGCCAATTCTTCGGCACGCTCAATAATGAGTAGTTTCTTTTCTAGATTATGCTTAAAATCTAGGTCGCGTAAATCTCTATTTAAATGAAGAAAATCATAGAATATTTCCACATGGTGGTGGTAACTGTTCCAAGCGTTGTTGTACTTATCTCTTGGTATCGGCCCTGTGTTTCTCCAACGTTCTTGTAGTTCCTTAAAATGTTTGTAGGTGGTGTTTATATTTTCTTCAACATTGATTAAGCCTTTTAGCTCTTCAATGATTTCCAGTTTATCGGCTAAATTTTGCTTTAGGTTATTTTCTAAACTTTTAAAATGTTCATGAAGTTTAGTCCTATATTCTTTATAAGCTGTTTTGTAGCGTTTTTGAACTGGGCTTGAATAATAAAAATCAATTTCGTTGCCACCATCGTTTAAAAAATCTTCTTTTTTCTCATCGATGAGCGCATTGAATTTGGTTTTAAACTCGTGGTTGATATCATCCACATGTTTTTTTATGGCTTGAATTTTTTCGCTTTTCAGAAGTTTTTCTAATTCAATGGCAAGGGCTTCCAACGACATTTTATCGTATTCCTTGACCTCAATCTTATGTCTGTCTTTATTGCCTTCATCTTCCGCATCCTCAGCGTTGGAATCATCGATTTCATTGATTAAATCATCATCGTTACTGTAGTTTGCTTTGTCTTCTGATGCAGTTTTCTCAATACTTTCAGGTTTCGGTTCTTCGTTGATAACTTTTTCTGAATTACCACTTTCTACCGCTTCTTCTTCAGTATTTGCAGCAGCACCTTCAGTAGACGCGGTGGTTTTAGCTTCCGAATTTAGGTTAACAGATTCCTGAGCAATCACTTCATCTGTAGTGTTACGCTTCTTTATTTCTTCATTTCCATCTGCGTTTTGCAGGTTATCTAGCTCAGACATTTTTAAAAATGTTTAGGTTCATTAATTTGTTAAGTTTTTAAAGATACTAACAACTCAAGTAATTACAAAAAACTGTGGATAAATTAAAAGGGTTAAATAGATATTAACGTAATTTCCAGATAGACCAAGATTTTTCGGCTTGAAATTTCAGCATTTTTAAACCATTAATGGTTATGGCTTTTTGTTGATTGCCCAATTTTAAAAATTTTGTGGCTTCAGGATTGTAAATTAAATCGAACAAAATATGATATTCTGAAATACCCTTGTATGGAATGTCAGGACAATCTTCAATATTAGGAAACGTGCCCAAAGGCGTACAATTAATGATGATGGGATGGTCTTTGATAATTTCTTCCGTAAGCATATCATAAGTGAAATTAAGGCCTTTTACAGAATTCCTGGAAACATAACGGTACTTGATTTTCATTTTATCCAAGGTATAGGCAACGGCTTTGCTAGCACCTCCCGTGCCTAAAATCAAGGCTTTTTTATGATGTGATTTTAAATAGGGTTTCAACGTTTTTTTAAAACCATACCAATCGGTGTTGTAACCTACTAATTTGCCTTTCTTTGTGATTTTAATCGTGTTGACCGCACCGATTTTTTTTGCTTTTTTATTGATTTTATCAAGGTAGGGCATAACCGCTTCTTTGTAAGGGATGGTGACGTTCATGCCTTTCAATCCCCCCGTGTCTTTTATGATGGAAGGAAATAATGAAATGTCTTCTATATCAAAATTTTCATAGGATACGTCTGTAATATGTTCTTTTTCAAACTTTTCTTTGAAATATGATCTTGAAAACGAATAGGAAATGTTTTTTCCTAATAGGCCTAATTTAAACATGTGTTTTTCTTGTTTTTTGTCCGTAAAATTCAAGTGCCAATACTATAATAATTCCTAAAAATATAAAAGCTATGGCGTAATAAGTTTCTGTATTTAATTCTGGTATGTAGCGTGTATAATTTTCAACAACTTTTTCTCCAGAAGAATCCAATAAATGAGTGCCAGTATCGGTCATTTTATGTACGGTTTCTTTCCAAGGCCAGACAACGCCCAACGAGCCAACAATAAACCCGATGATTGCTGAAAGCGTAATGCTTTTGTAATGTTTTAAAATATAGCTGAGCACATGCGAAAACGTAACTAGCCCCGTAACCGACCCCAGTGTAAAAACAGTCAGTACTTTTAGCATGCGTACCCGTTCCGGATTGTTTATAAAGCTAAAATTACCGCCAAAAACTTCATAAAATGTAGCAGAAAGAGCATTGACGGAATCTACCAAAAGCAGCACGTAATTTCCTAAAAGAATTAAAATAAAAGAGCCTGAAAAGCCCGGTAACGTCATGCCAGATACACTGATGATACCACAAAAAAACACAAACCATAAATTGTCATTTTCTTGGGCGGGACTTAAAAAGCTGATGCTCACTCCTAAAAAAATTCCAATGACCAAAGACAGATATGTTTGATAATTCCAGTCTTTAAAATCTTTGTTGATGTAGTAAATGGAGCCAATGATCATTCCGAAAAAAACGCTCCAAACATAGAGTTCATAGTGTTTTATCAAATAATCCAGGATTTTTGAGATACTAAAATAACTGATGATCATCCCTAAAAACAACAAGCCTAAAAACCGACCGTTGATGTAATGGAAAAAACTTTTAAAGCGCCCATTCATTAGCAATTTAAAGGCTTTACCGTTTACTTTTTTTAGTGAATAAATAAATTCTTCATAAAAACCAGCCACAAAAGCCACAACACCGCCAGAAACCCCAGGCACCTTATTGGCAGCGCCCATCCCCAATCCTTTTAGGATAAGAAAAATTTTATCAGAAAGTGTTCTTGTGCTTTGCATCAATCTTTTTTTGAACTTATTTTTTCAAGTATAA